>CAKUSF010000095.1 GCA_934678915.1 uncultured Bacteroidales bacterium | reverse complement strand
ATATGCAGAACCTGCTTTCCGAAATATGCAGAATCTAATTTTTCTGAAAATTGTAGGTCGAATACTTGCTTTTTACACACAAAGCAGCGCCAAGAGAAGTCTTCGGTTTCTCGAAAGAGCATGGATAAATCACAAGCATGGCTGTGGCTGAAGAAAGGTCAGAAGCTAGCCCTTGCATTTCACAATGACTAGAAATCAACAGTTCAGAAAGAATCAGCATTATGCCTCCAGCACAGGACATCAGACGGATAGCGTACCTTTCCGAAAGATTGCCCTGACTGCTCCTAAAATCATATAAAAGAAAAAAAGACAGCTCTATTAGAGCTAGCATGGAGATTACAATTGTCATTTACGTCAATGTTTGAATGGTTGTTGGTGATGGTCAAGATAGCAAGAAAAAGCCCCCATGCGGTGGTTTGCACGGGGGTATAAGATAAAAACTAAAAAACTTTATGAAAAACTAACTTTTCTTTGCACCTTTTATAGAATCAAAACCTTGACCATAAACTCCGCTAACCGAAGATATAGAAAGGAAGGCATCCGAATCCACTCGTTTGATTGATCTCAAAAGCAAGTTCAGATCGGTCTTTCTGGTAATGACCATAAGGACTGAAGCCGGCTTCTTTGTGTACCATCCCTCACCGTTCAGCACGGTAACACCTCTGTGGAAATCCTTGGCAATCATGTCCGCAATCTCCTCGTAGTGCCTTGACAGGATGAACAACTGGACACTCTGCTTGGAACCCGAAAGATACAAATCGACGACATAGCCGTTGACCGTGACGATAATCATGCCATAGACAGCTATGGAGAACTTAGCATCGAAAGGGATAGCCTGACCATCAGCCCCGAAGGAAGGGAACAACAACGAGGATGCAATGATGAACACATCTATCGTAAGGATGATGCGCCCCGGGGATATATTCCGGAACTTAGTGATAATCATGGCGATGATGTCAGTTCCTCCTGTGCTTCCGCCCTGCGAGATGGACATGCCTATTCCCACTCCGGCCATCGAGCCTCCTATTATCGAACACATCAGTTTGCCGTTCGACAGTGCGAAGTCCTGAATAATAGTCTCTGGAATAATGGCTTGGAACACATTGAGGCAGACCGATGCAAGGATTATGGCATACACTGTCTTCGCACCGAACGCAGGGCCGATGATTATCACAGAGATTATCAGCAGTACCGTGTTTATCACAAAGTAGGAATATCCCATCTTGATGCCGGTGGCGTACTGAATGATGGCGCTTATACCGGAGACTCCGCCTCCGATAAGATTGTTAGGGGTTAGGAATATTGCCCAGCCCACTGTGTAGATGACGATGCCGAGGGTGATCAGGAGATATTCCTTAATACCCCTCAAGATTGTCGAAGAACCTATTGTCATGGATTATTTCAATACAAAGTTCACTATCTTGCCAGGCACAACGATAACCTTGATAATGTTCTGCTCGCCTACGTATTTGGAAGTCTGCTCCATCTCACGGATCTGAGCCTCGACCTCTTTAGGAGAGAGAGACTTGGGAAGTTCCACAGTAAAACGCATCTTGCCGTTGAAGGAAACTGGGTAGGTCACGTTGTCCTCAGCAGCGAGAGAAGCGTTGAACTCAGGGAAATGAGCGTAGGTGATGCTCTCACTGTGACCGAGCACAGACCAAAGTTCCTCAGCAATGTGCGGGGTAAACGGAGACAGCATCACGGTCAGCGGCTCAAGAATCTCGCGCTTATGGCATTTGAGTCCAACCAGATCATTCAGTGCAATCATGAAAGCACTGACTGTCGTGTTGAATGAGAAGTGCTCTATGTCGTCCTGCTCCTTTGCAATCAATTTGTGCAGGACCTTGAGCTCGGCTGGAGTGGCTTTATCATCAGTAACGAGACAGTTATCTCCATCAAAGAAAAGCCTCCAGAACTTGCGCAGGAATCTGTTCACCCCATCTATACCCTTTGTGTCCCAAGGCTTTGACTGCTCAAGAGGTCCGAGGAACATCTCGTAAAGACGGAGGGTGTCAGCTCCGTAGTCATCACAGATTTTGTCAGGGTTGACAACGTTGAACATCGACTTGCTCATCTTCTCCACAGCCCAACCGCAGACATACTCACCGTTCTCAAGGATGAACTCTGCGTCTGCGAACTCTGGCCTCCAAGCCTTGAAAGCCTCCAGATCGAGTTTGTCGTTATGGACGATGTTGATGTCCACGTGGATCTCGGTGGTCTCGTACTGGTCCTTGAGTCCGAGCGACACGAACTTGTTGGTACCAACGATCCTGTAGACAAAGTTGGAACGTCCCTGGATCATTCCCTGGTTGACCAGCTTGCGGAAAGGCTCGTCCTCACAGATATAGCCAAGATCGTAGAGGAACTTGTCCCAGAAGCGGGAATATATCAGGTGTCCGGTAGCGTGCTCTGTCCCGCCTATGTACAGATCCACATCACGCCAATATTCATCAACCTCCCTATCAACAAGGGCTTCGTTGTCGTGAGGATCCATGTAGCGCAGATAGTAGGCACTGGATCCAGCAAAACCAGGCATCGTGCTAGTCTCAAGAGGGTAGCCCTCGTAGGTCCAGTCCTTTGCCCTTGCAAGAGGCGGTTCCCCGTTCTCTGTCGGTTTAAATTCCGTAATTTCAGGCAATTGGAGAGGCAGTTTCTCAAACGGAACAGGAGTCGGGATGCCGTCCTTGTAATAGATCGGGAACGGCTCGCCCCAATACCTCTGGCGGCTGAAGATCGCGTCACGCAGCCGATAGTTGACCTTTCTGTGGCCGAAGCCCTGTTTTTCAACATATTCAATGGCGGCAGGAATTGCTTCCTTGACATCCAAACCATTCAGGAAGCCGGAGTTGATCATCTTGCCTTCCTTGGCGTCAAAGCTTTCTTCGCTGACATCGCAGCCCTCGATCAGAGGGATGATCGGCAGGTTGAATTTCTTCGCGAAAGCATAGTCGCGGCTGTCGTGGGCAGGAACGGCCATGATGGCACCTGTACCATAACCTGCGAGGACATATTCAGAAATCCAAATTGGAACTCGGTCACCGGTCATCGGGTTCACTCCGTAGGAGCCGCTGAACACGCCGGTGACGGTCTTTGTCTGGGCTATTCTCTCGCGCTCGGTCTTTTTCTTGACTGCGGCAAGATATTCATTCACAGCCTCTTTCTGCTCCGAAGTCGTCAGAAGCGGAACGAGGTCACTCTCCGGAGCCAGCACCATAAATGTCACGCCGAACATAGTGTCAGCGCGGGTTGTGAATATGGTAACATCGTGCTCGGTCTCACCGTTGTAGCATTTGAACACAGCCTCGCAGCCGTTGGATTTACCGATCCAGTTGCGCTGCATTTCCTTGAGGGAGTCGGTCCAGTCGATCTTGTCCAGACCTTCCAGAAGCCTTCCGGCATAGGCTGAGACTCTAAGCTGCCACTGCTTCATCTTCTTCTGCTCGACCGGGAAGCCACCACGAACTGACAGACCATCTTTAACCTCATCGTTGGCCAGCACAGTCCCAAGGCCAGCGCACCAGTTCACCGCTGTTTCCCCTTGATAGGCAATGCGGTAGTTCATCATAGCATCAGACTTTTCTTTCTCTGAATATGCCTGCCATTGCTCAGCAGTAAATGGCTCGTGTTCAGTACATGCAGCATTGACAGCAGCACTTCCGCCTTTCTCGAAAGCAGCGATAAGGTCCTCGATCGGGCGAGCTTTCTGAGCATCATTATCGTACCAAGATCCAAACATTTTCAGGAACGCCCACTGAGTCCACTTGTAATAAGCCGGATCGCAGGTGCGAATCTCACGGCTCCAGTCGTAGGAGAAGCCGATTCTGTCCATCTGCTGACGGTAACGGTTGATGTTGTTCACCGTCGTGACCTCAGGATGCTGCCCGGTCTGGATTGCATACTGCTCAGCGGGAAGGCCGAAAGCGTCGTACCCCATCGGGTGAAGCACGTTGAAGCCTTTGAGTCTCTTGTAGCGGGAATATATGTCGCTGGCGATGTAGCCCAGCGGATGGCCGACGTGCAGCCCCGCTCCGGACGGATAAGGGAACATGTCCAGAACATAGAACTTCGGCTTGGAAGGATCCTCCTTCGTCTTGAAAGTGCCGTTCTCGGCCCAGTAGGCCTGCCACTTTTTCTCAATTTTCCTGAAATCGTAGTCCATTTTATTATCGTTATTTATTAATTATCATGTCTTTTCAGTCCGAAACTACCTTTTTTCTCCAAACGGAACTCTACGTAGAGGGACATTCTGGACTTGACCTTCTTGCCCATCAGCCAGCCCGGTTTCCAGTCCGGGGACGCACTGATGATTCTGACAGCCTCTGCATCCAAAAGAGGGTCCACCCCTTTGAGCACTTTCACATCACGGATCTTACCTTTCTCATCAATCACGAAATCAACTAGCACACGTCCCTGGATTCCATCCCTGACTGCCTCCTTAGGGTATTTCATGTAGGTATAGACCCATTTTTCAAGAAACACCTTAGGATCTCGGCTACCCAAAAATGACGGACGGTAATCGCAGTCATAATATGGAATGACAGCATCCTTGCTGCCTTTCGCGGCAGTTAGCCCTGTGAGGTCGGAAGGGTTGAAAATCGGTTTCGGACCGTTAATCAAAGCCACCGAGTAGTTATAGACATATTCAAGTTCCCTCTCCATTGTGTCGAAGTCAATGATAGACTGCGTGTCACGTTCTGTACCATATTCAGGGTAATGCCCTGTGGTAAAGAGTATTGAAGGGATTTCCTTGTCATAGAAAGCCCTATGATCGGAAGGGTAAGGTTCTTGTGCAGTGAGAGTCGGAAGGATGGGTTGTAGCTGACCGGACATCGCTTTGACGACCTCATTCAAGTCAGCATTGGATGAAGTGAAAGCGTAGAAACCCGTCATCCCGGTGCCGACCATGTCCAGATTGACCATCGCATCGATTTTGTCCACATCCGAAAATGCCCTGTTTAAGAAGTACCAGGATCCCGCAAAAGTCTGCCCTGAAGCACCGAATGCAATAAACAGCACTGAACGGCCAAGCAAAGGGCTATTGGTCTTGAGCATACGGGCCAGTTCAAGCATCATCGCAAGACCAGAAGCGTTGCCGTTGGCCCCATAATAGGTTCTCTCTACTGTACGACCGTCTATAGTCATCGTGTCAGTGCCAAGGTTATCCATCCTTGCACCAATAACTATATACCTGTTTCTCAAAGACTTGTCTCCACCTTGAATAAAAGCGACGACATTACGTGAAGTCAGCGTGTCGCCACTCTCCTGGCGGATGCCGAACACATCTCCATCCTTACCGGAGAGAACATCCACACCATAGTTTTTGAATATTCCCGTGACATATTCAGCTGTCATCCTCTCGCCTTCGGAGCCGGCTTTACGCCCTTCCATTGCAGCTGATGAAATGGTTGAGACATGCTCTTTGAGCGCTCGGACGGTCTCGCTGTCGTTCAAATCCAAGTACGAGGCACCGCTCTTGTACTGAGCTCCTGCCGGGGTAAGCCCGAAGAAGATGGCACAGATGGCCATGATGATCGTGAATCTTCCTTTCATTTTTGTTTCCTTTCTAAAATCCACGCGCCCTTAGGGCAAAAATCCTGCCTTTGCAGTTCCTCCAAAGACTTCTTAGCTTGGGCCTCATCGTCAGTCGGGCAGACTCCAACAGCGGTGCTGTTCCTAAACGCAAGAAGTTCACCCTTGTACCCTTTCGCGGCAATCTCCTCGACATAACGCTCGGCATTTTCTTTGCTAGAGAACGAGCCCAGAATTATGCAGAAGCGGTACCGATGGTTGGCAAGACGAACAGAATCAGCAGTGGCGACGGAATCCTCCAAAGCCTTTTGAACTTTAGAGAGCGAATCTTGACGGAGCCTCAAAGTCTCCTTTTCTTGACGAATAGTCTCAGCTTTAGCCTCAATCCATTCAGAATCAGGACGACCGGCAAGTCTCCTGAAGAAGTCACAACCCGTCACCGAGGTGGCAACGAGGAGGATAATAGCTATTGTCAGAAACGCATTTTTCATAACTTACAAAGTTAGCAAAATTCCACCCTCTTCAAAAATATAATTTTAGATAAGAAATAAGTATATTTGTAAACTGTAAATTACGATAACATTATGGCAAGAGAAATCAAGTTTTCCCTCGTTTATAGGGATATGTGGCAATCATCCGGCAAGTACGTTCCCCGTGTGGACCAGCTTGTGGAGGTAGCTCCAGCCATCATTGATATGGGCTGCTTCGACCGAGTCGAGACAAACGGTGGAGCGTTCGAGCAGGTGAACCTTCTTTTCGGCGAGAACCCTAACGTGGCTGTACGCCGCTGGACCGCCCCTTTCCACAAGGCCGGCATCCAGACACACATGCTCGAAAGGGGTCTCAACGCCCTCAGGATGAACCCGGTTCCGGCAGATGTCAGAGAACTGATGTTCAAGGTCAAGAAAAAGCAGGGCACGGACATCTCCCGCTCGTTCTGCGGCCTGAACGACCACAGGAACCTGCGCCGCTCCGTCGAGTTCGCCAAGAAAGGCGGGATGATCTCGCAGGTGGCGCTTTCCATCACCAACTCCCCTGTCCACACCGTTGAATATTACATGAGCATCGTCGACAAGGTTGTTGAATATGGAGCCGACGAGATCTGCCTCAAGGACATGGCTGGAATCGGCCGTCCGACCTTCCTCGGCAGGCTCACCCGCGACATCAAGAAGAAATACCCGCACATCCTTGTCCAATACCACGGTCACTCAGGCCCTGGTTTCGCTCCGGCGTCGATGTTGGAGGTGGCGCGTGCCGGAGCCGATGTCCTCGATGTGGCTGTCGAGCCGCTCTCATGGGGAAAGGTTCACCCGGATGTCATCACGATCAGGGAGATGCTGAAGGCCGACGGATTCCTTGTAAAGGATCTGAATATGGACGCGTACATGGAAGTGCGCCGTCTCACGCAAAAATTCATCGACGACTTCCTCGGCTACTGGATCAACCCGTCCAACGCCAAGATGAGCTCGCTGCTCGTGGGCTGCGGCCTGCCGGGCGGAATGATGGGCTCGATGATGGCCGACCTCAAGGGATTCCAGGGCGCGATCAACGCCGCCGAGAGGGCTCACGGACGTCCGGAGATCAGCCTTGACACCCTGATGGTCAAACTGTTCCAAGAGGTTGAATATGTCTGGCCTCGTCTCGGCTACCCGCCACTCGTGACCCCGTTCAGCCAGTACACGAAGAACACGGCGCTGATGAATCTGCTGAACCTGCTGAATGGCAAGCCACGCTGGACAACCATCGACAAGGACACTTGGAATATGATCCTCGGCAAGATGGGCCGCCTCCCTGGCGAGCTTGCTCCGGAGATCGTGGATCTAGCCAAGCAGAAAGGCTTGGAGTTCTACTCCGGAGACCCTCAGGAGATGTACCCGGACGAGCTGCCTAAGTTCCGTCAGATGATGAAGGAAGAAGGTTGGGACGAAGGGCAGGACGAGGAAGAGCTCTTCGAGTTCGCGATGCACGAGCGCCAGTACAGGGACTACAAGAGCGGAATCGCAAAACAACGTTTCAATGCCGAGCTCGCCGATCTGAAGGCCAAGGCGAATGCCCCGATCGAGGTGGTGCGTCCTGTGGTCGAGATGCCTAAGTTCAATGTTGATGAATATGCCAAGCGCTATCCTCACGCAGTTCCTGTCCAGGCTCCGGCCAAGGGTCAGCTTCTCTGGCAGGTCGATGTGGAGGACGATTCCGCTGCTCCGATAGCAGGTACGAAGGTCAAGGCTGGCCAAGGCATCGGTTTCGTGCAGACATATTACGGAATGGAAGAACTCGTACCGGCTGTTGACGGTCGCATCGTGGCCATTCTCGGCAAGCAGGGGGACAAGGTCGCCAAGGGTGAGATTGTCGCCTTTGTCGAAGGCTCCGCCGATGCCGCCAAGTAATGAATATTCAGAAGAATTTTAACGCAGTCGCTTCGATGGTCACCGATCCTGTCGAAGCGACTTCTTTACCTCCCATAGAGCGGCATCCTTTCGAGCCGTTCCTGCCGGAGAACGCCAAAGTATTGATGCTCGGCAGTTTCCCGCCACAATCCAAACGCTGGAG
>CAKUSF010000094.1 GCA_934678915.1 uncultured Bacteroidales bacterium | reverse complement strand
CCGCGAGGGACATGATAAAACTCAAAAATCTACTTGCTTTCATATCAATTGTGTTTAATAACAGTTCCACAAAACATTTTTGCCGCTTGAAGGTCGCAGTCTTGGTCACTTCGGCGGGCTCAGTGACCGGTGGGGTCTTCCTCGGTCCGGCACTTCGGCGGGCACGGTCACTTCGGCGGGCTCAGTGACCGATGGGCTCGTCCCTGGTCCGGCACTTCGGCGGGCACGGTCACTTCGACAGGCTCAGTGACCGGGAGGGGTCGGCTCAGGGACCGGGCTTTCTCCCGCAAAATCTTTGCCTGCCAAGCAGTCCGCTAAGTTACGACTAAATATTCAATTATAAAACACGTCCGGACAGCCACTTGGCAAAGAAGCGGTCGGACACATAGTAACCTTGGGGTGTCTTGCTGATCAATTGTTTGTCAGCAAGGGATTTCAAGGCCGCTTTAACACTACTGACAGCGGGAAGGTTATACGTCCTGATAAATTTTTGTCCCAATGGTGAAGAAACCAGACGCTCCTTGGCGATCGCTGTCAGAAGACGCTGCTGGTTTTCGGTGAGCCAAGCGCAATAATTCTGATAGGCAGTGGATTGATCCTCAATTATCTCACGCACGACATCGTCAACCAATCGCTTGTCTATCACATCCTTGGAACGTTCATAAATACCATGAAGAATCGCCTGGACATACCATGTGACCTTATCAGAAATGTCGTATATGTAGGCAAAGGTGTCCTCGTCCATAACCCTTGACTGTCCTTCGAAGAAGCGGTTGGCGAAACCAAGGTACTTTTCCTTGTCTATGCATGAGAGCGTCATCATGGAAGAGCTCTGGAAGAACGGACGGTTTGCGGAAAGAAACATCTCCTCCATCATGTGTTGCTGGCTGCCGGAAAACACAAAATACACGTTTGGCAAGAATTGAATATACGAACGTATAAGAGCCTCGACTCCGGATTCGGGGAAATTCAGTATCTGCTGAAACTCGTCTATGGCGATGTAGCACCTCTTTCCAGACTGTCCAAGATATTCGAATATCTGCTTCAAGGTCTCGCGTCCTTCAGAAGGCCGAATGTCAAGAGAAAAAGTAGGTAGGCCCGTCACTTCATCTATCGTGAGGGTTGGCCTCCACTTGCTGAAAAACTCTTGGACACGACGCATGGCAGCCTGTGAGACAGAATCCAACTTTCCGATGATCTCACTTCCCAACATCCCGACCATCTGATCCAGATTCTTTGCAGGATAGATGTCCAGATAGAAACACCTGACTTCCTTGTCCTGCTTCTCCATCTTGGCGAACACGTGCTTGACGAGTCCGGTCTTCCCCATTCGTCGTGGGGCTACGAGAGTGACATTACGTTCATTATGAAGGGCAGAGAGCATTTTTTCCGTCTCCGCCTCACGGTCGCAGAAATATTCAGAGCCTTTGTAACCATAGATGACAAAAGGGTTGTTCAGTGTAGCCATATTCATTACTGCGTAATTTTCGTTGCGTAATTTTCGCTACGCAATTTACGTAATAATATTCAGACTTCCAAAAACAGCCTTGAATTCGTGAGCGGAAATGACCCTGTCACGCACAAGAGGCCACAAAAGAACACTTCGTGCGTCCAATGGTACCATTTACGCACGGTGGCTGTCATGCGGTGAATTCGTGCGTCCAATGGTTCTATTTACGCACAGCAGTCATCACGCAACGACTTCGTGCGTCAGAACGCACCATTTACGCACGGTGTTAGAGATCGAGGTCGAGCTCGACGGGGCAGTGGTCGGAGCCGAGGATTTCGGAATGGATTTCGGTGGAGGCGATCCGGTCCTTGAGGGAGTCGGAGACGAGGAAGTAGTCGAGGCGCCATCCGACATTCTTCTCGCGGGCGTGGAAGCGGTAGGACCACCAGGAATATTTCACCTCGTCCGGGTGCTGGAACCGCCATGAGTCTGTGAAGCCTGAGCCCAGAAGAGTCGAGAACTTGCCGCGTTCCTCGTCGGTAAAGCCGGCATTGCGGCGGTTCGTGTCCGGATTCTTGATGTCTATCTCATTGTGGGCCACGTTCATGTCGCCGCAGACCACGACTCCTTTGCGGGCTGCGAGGCCGGCGAGATATTCCCGGAAATCATCCTCCCAACGCATCCTGTAGTCCAGTCTTCGGAGACCGTCCTGCGAATTCGGGACATAGACGCAGACGAGGTAGAACTGAGGCATCTCCAGCGTGATGACGCGTCCCTCGTGGTCATGTTCCTCAATCCCAAGCCCGTAAGTCACCGACAGTGGGGTGTGTCTTGAATATATCGCCGTGCCTGAGTAGCCTTTCTTCTCAGCCGAGTTCCAGTACGAGGTGTAGCCAAGGAACTCCAGGTCTAACTGTCCCGGCTGCATCTTCGTCTCCTGAAGGCAGAAAAAGTCTGCGTCCAGACTGGCGAACACCTCGTCAAAGCCTTTTCCTGCGCAGGCCCGAAGCCCGTTCACGTTCCAACTAATGAATTTCATACTCTTTCCTTAACTGCATACCTGCAAAAGAAATAATTTTAAATGAATATAACAAATCAGAAAATATTTTCTTTATCTGGTTTGTATGGATTATCTTTATGAAAATATTCATAACTATGGCAAAGAAGAAAAAGGCTACAAAGCAGCAGACGTTCCTTTCACCAGAACAGTATATCCGGGAGAAAGCAAGGACTCTGGAGATTGGGGACTGCTACATCAATGAGAATTATAAGGAACATGGACTGGGACACATTATCGTGACCAGGCTTCATAAAGGTGGGAAGAAAACCATCGGATGCTATTTAGTTGACACATACTGTCTTGGAGTCAAAGATGCCTTTTGCCGGGCAAGGATGGAAGACTATGAATATAACGGCTTTATCAATGATATGGAGAAACAATACCATCTAACGAAAATCTCCTACAATGAGGCTCACAATCTAATCTATGGGGCGATAGAGTTCGCAGATGAGGCAGGAATCGCACCCTGCAAAGATTTCACCTTGGCCAAATATATTCTTGAAGAGGACACCGAGGCCATTCCATTAATCGAATATGAATATGGAAGAAACGGGAAACATCTGCTTATCGTCAGCAGCCATGATGAGGCTGACCGATACATGCCGACCTTGAGGGCCAATCTTGGGACGAACTTCAATTACATAATCAAAGATAAGCCATTTGAGGAAGAAGAACCTGAAGTGGAAGATCTATTTGGAGAAGATTTCGCCAAAAGACTCACTGATTTTCAGGAAAAGCATAAGAATGCGCTGAAATGGAACCAGCCATATTCATACAAACATCCTCAGTACCCAGTAGCTCTGGAAGTTGAGAACCCACCTGTTCTTCAAACGGTTTCCAATCCCGAAAACACCTATCTATCAGACGCTCAGGTGGATGAGATTCTTTCCTTGCCACACGACAGCCTAAGAAGGGATCTTGAGAACATTCTTCTTTTCAACATTGGACTTTCCTGCGATGGCATACTAGAAGAGATGAGTGAGGGGCCGTTTTCCGGGGTCATAGGCCACTGCGTGATGCTGCTCGGAGAAGTCGGCAACGACTCCTCCAGTCTGGATGCTGTGCTGGAGGTCCTTAGGCAGAATAACAACTTTTTAGACTATCACATTGCTGACAGTTCAATGGAAATCATTGTCCCTACGATCTATAAACTTGCGAAGAACAAACTTGATGTCTTGATGGGATTCATGATGGAAAACGGATTGGAGAATTTATGGAAATTCTCTGTCGTTAATGCAGTCGCTCAAATCGCTATCTTAGAACCGGACAGAAGACCGGAAGTCATCGTCTGGTTCAAGGATCTGCTTACGGTCATCAATCGGGACTTCCCATCAGCGACTTACACAGACGCAATGCTGAATGGCTTGATTGTAAGTAATTTGATAGATCTTGACGCTACCGAGCTCCTGCCTGAGATCAAGACAATGTACGACAATGGTTTCGTGGATCTTATGGCCTGCGGGGATTATTCGAAAGTCGAAAAAGCAATGATCGAAAAAGGGTACACGGCTTTCCATGAAATGAAACCTGACATAAAGGAGCGTTACGGCCTGCTGCGCAAATTTGTTGAATAACGCCCACTAAATGTGTCAAGTGATTTATCGAAAGCAATCCGCATGCTCCATCGTGGAACCGCGGATTGCTATTTTAATGCACTACTCAGGATGAGCGAACGAAGCAATTGTCTCATTATCAAGGCCCGTACAATTGACAATTACATCAATCGGTGTCCCGGCCTCGAAAAATTTCTTTGCGATTGAGAGTCTTGCCTCCTCGCGCCCCTGCTCCAGTCCTTGTTCCAGTCCTTGTTCCAGTCCTTCCTTTCGGCCTTCCTTTCGGCCTTCCTCTAAGCCTTTTTGCCGGCCTTCCTCTAAGCCCTTACGCACAGCATATTCCTTCTGCGCCTGAATGTCCCACTCGTTCATCTTGTCAATCTCGTATTTAAGTTTCTTCTCCTTGCTGAACGCTGCCACCTCGCACGCCTCAGCGAGCCGTCTGGAGATTCCTCCGGTCTCCTCGATCCACTCAGGGATCCTCTGGAAGCCTCCACTGTTCATGAATATGTAGAACAGCCTGTCGAACTCCGTCTTACACTCCTCCAGCGTCTTGGTGAACAGTGCCATCTCCACAAAGATAATACTAATTGTCTGATTCGCAACCATTCCGGTTCGTTTTTCTGTGAACCGCCAGTAGGAGATGAAGCGGTTGGTGTCCCAAAGGGACTCGTCATCGTGTTTAAGTCGATAGTTCAGGAACGACACCACATAGACCGGGCGCAGCCCCTTGTACCGTTCCCCGTCCGACAATTCTAGATGGTAGAGTCCTGAAGCGTAATAGACGCACCTTTCGAAGAAGTTGTCTTCCTCGGAGGCCTGCATCTCCACGACGAACGTCCTGTTCTCCTTGTCCACGCAGACCAGATCAAGCACGGTCTTCTTTCCGTAGGGCACATCCCTCTGCTGTTCCCGGTCGGAATATTCCTTGATGTCCTCGATCCTCGCCTCCGGAGGGAGGATCTGGTTCAGCACCCCGATGAGAATGTCCTTGTTGTTCCTGTCCGCGAACACGGCCTTGAATCCCACATCGCTCCGCAGATTCACGAACGGAGCGAGCTCTTGTCTCTTTTCTTTGAAATACATGGTTCAATCTTAAATTAATATTGAACAGCAATAATATGCACAGAAAACGTAAATAACGAAAAGAAACATATACAAATCAAAAGAAACAGAACTATTTTCGGTTGATACCCCCTTGAAAACCACTTTTGATCTATTGCGGCAGTCTGCCAGCACACCCAAAACCGAATAGCCGCAAAGTACAGGCATTCGCAAAACATAACGACACTATGCACTTTAGTCTTGCGATCAATTACACGTATCTCGGTTTTGTACCGTCCGTAGCGCTCGGCTGCACCCTTGGGAGACGAAAAGCGCGTAAAACGTTTCCCATGAGTGCAAGATACACTCTTGAGGATCAAAAGAGGCCGAAAGCGCTGCCGAAGGGATCAAGCGCATAATACGCCCTATTCGCGACAACATTCCACATCTCCAACTTTGCCAATTCTTCTGAATCAGTCAGGAATTTCAGAGCTTTCACCATTTCCTGACCAACAATCACACGCCTCTCATCCTCATTCATGGCTAAACAATTCTTATTGAGTCTGTCTGAACATTATGATAGAACAAAGTGTCCTTACGGCTGTTCCAATCATTCTCTGTGCAGATAATAGGCACAAAATCAAGACCTAACTTCCAACCAAGGAGGGTCAATGGATATGTCACATTATCGTAATCACTTTTCTCAATTCTGTCTTTTTGAAGAATGACCAGAAAATCCCAATCAGAGTCTGCTCTGAAGTCGCCTCTGGCACGTGATCCGAAGAGAAAGACGTGTCCTCCCTGCGGAACAGTCTCATTGGCGACCTTCCGCACCTGCTCAAGCACTTGTGACAAATCTTCTCTCAGAACTGCAAAGAAAATGATTTTCAATGAATATTACAAATATCCGAAACTGAGTCAATTACTGGGCAAGGACCGGAAAAATCAATCTTTGGTTGTGGTATCACATAATTTCCACCGCACCCAAGGGTGGATGTGTTCAGGCGGCAATCCGCATCAATAACATGAATGCCATTCTCACCTCTAATGACATTGTAATCATTCAAATCTCCTATGTATAATGTTTTGGTCTTATAATTAAGATGCATACCATAGTCCTCTCCAGCATCTTCAAACCCCATCTCGTGCATAAAGCGACATCGTTCTTCAGATGAAACAGAGACACCTCTTATGTAAGGCTGTTCGGCCATTACCACAAAACGATTGTCCTGATTCTTCCCATAGCCAAAGACTTTAAGGGCTGAATAAGGGAAAACCGCATTATGTATAATGATCCGATCAAGAGCCAAGCGAAGTGTGTTGTAATGTTTAAGCGAAATTAATTTCCTGACAACGAGGTAATTGACATCAAAATACACAACACTTTCAGTACCCTCATCTTGCAGTTGACTTATAGATGAAAGATATAACTCCGGGGCATCGAACCAACAACCGTTGATTCTGGCCCATTTCTCAACTAAACGTTCTTGGATTCGGCCGTCTCCGACAAGATCATCCGTGTCGTAGATCTGCCGAACATCCGACTCTGTCGGAGGACATCCTCGACAGATAATCGCTGCCACCGTAAGGACTGAAGATCCTTTCGACAGGCCTGACTGTTACGCTTGTGGAATTCGTTCAAATAATGCGGTGCCATCGTTAACCTTGCGTGTTAATATTTCCAGTCTGCTAAGCGTCTGCGTCGTAAAACCAAGATTCCATATATCCTGATTCAAAGAATCAAACAGTGATGAATCATCATAATCGCACAATTCTAGCATTAGCTGCAAAGATAACACATTATCAATAATAATCAAACGTTTATGGATAAGGCAAAAAAATCCGGGCGGCCTTGGTGGGGCGCCCGGATTTTTATGAGATGTATTTAAAGGCAAAACTGATGAACCTTTAAAACAAGAGACTTATTTCTTGACCAAAGTCAGGCCTCCGGCATCTTTGCTTCCATAATTAGCCTGATAGATTGTGATCCAATCAGCCTGCTTATCACCATTCTCCGTGTTTGTATTGGTGCCACGGATGAGATTAGTATCATTGGCATCCTCTCCGTTGAATTTCATCACTTCTATGCCGATAATATAATCCCTCTTGTAAGAATGCTCAACACTAACGCGCTGCTTGAATGGGAGATACTGTGCCTGAAGTACTCCATTCTCAGCGGTAATATCCATCCAAAGCCACTCGTAGTCTGGAGTACCGAGGTCGGTGCGGCCAAACTCATAGTCTTTCCAAGCAGCTCCGGCACACAGTTCTGGAAGGAATGCGCCATATTTCCCAGCCAAGGTACCTTCTGTGATTTTCTGAGCCTTTCGACCATCGAAGAACAAACCGAGTTTTGCGGATTGGTTAGCATAATCGATGTCTGAGACACATGCGTCCATCACAAGATTCAAGGCCATTCCTCTGATTCCAAATGTGTTTGTGATGGTTTTGTCTCCATAAGGCAAACTTTCTGAAGACAATGGTTCTCCAAAGACTACAGGAATTTCTGACTTGTCAACTGTATTTGTGAAAGTATAACCAGTACCGCCAAATTGCCTTGACTTGATTGTCCAGTCACCCTTGAAATCAGCAGCGACAAACTGTGTGAGGTCAAAGGAAGCTCCGTTCTTGAAAGAAAGCTTTCCATAACGAGGTGCGCCAGTGGTGTTGGCAGTCCATGAAATCTTGCCATCCTTGCAGGAGAGCCAGTCATTTGCCACATCCTCACCGCCAGAATATTTGAAGTCAATTGTCGCAGCATCATCGTTGGCCCAAATGGAAACAGGCTTTGGAGCAGCGGTAAGGGTTCTGGTAACATCATAGACCTTACCGGCCTCAAGAGTCTCCTTCTTAAGCTCAAGATCTACACTGTAGGTATCATCGCCCTGAGCCACGGAAAGTTTGCTGCCCTTGAAGTTATCACCTGCCCAAACGCAAGCATAAGCGACAGCAACGTTCTTCTTACCCAAAGTGTCTGTCGGGTAGAAGACAATGTCGCCTTTCGCACTTGACTCGGCCAA
>CAKUSF010000093.1 GCA_934678915.1 uncultured Bacteroidales bacterium | reverse complement strand
CCAAGAACAGGCACAGCGCGATTGTAAATAACTTTTTACCCATAAGCTTAAAACTTTTGTTAAACTTAACGATTATTAAATATTGATAATATATAACCCTATTGTTCTATTTCCTCATCAAGCTAGACATCACCTATTGAATCTCTTAAGCCTGCCAAAACTTGAATACCACTCGCAAATTAAAAAATTTAATTTGAATATTCCAACAACTAAAATAGTTAAAAATTTGAATTAATATTTAACATTTAACGTTTTGTGAAGCCTCTATTCATAATATAACTTTACGTTTGCTTCTAAATTGTCATATAATACAACGAATATATTTCGAATCGAAACTAAAAAGAAAAATCACATTTATCGTTTCAATAGACAAACAGTGCCCTAAAATATCCTCAAAGCAGAACTTTCTACCTCCACAATCCCCTTTCAAACTATTACCTTTCATCATAAACATAACAACCTTAACTTTTGATATCAATAAACTATGGTCTTTGCTAAAGTGTGTCTTTGTTAAACTTGACCTTTAATTATGGTGCTCTCAAATTGCTTAGGTATGGTCACATTATCGCTTTGAGCATTTCCTCTACGCATTTCCGTTTCTGCTCCATTCCCGGATGAACGTACAGGTTTAATGTCGTGCTCACGTTGGAGTGGCCGAGAATAGTGCTGAGCGTCTTGTAGTCACATTTGCTTTCAACGCATCTTGTTGCGAAAGTGTGCCTCAGTCCATGAAATCTCCTCATGGACAGGTTCAACGAGTTTGCGACATGCTTAAAATGATTTCGCATGGTTTGCGGCTCTGTCGGCCTTTTGTGCCCTGAGATGATGAAGCTATCGAGGTCCTTCCCTTTTGAATATTCATAAAGGATGTCCGACAATTCCTTTATTATAGGAATATCCCTGTACGAGCTTGCTGTCTTAGGATAATCTATCGTCAATTCCGAATGTTTTGGCCCACTGCCAACAAGATACACCCGGTGAACCGCTCTTCTTATTCTTATAGTTCCAGAATTGATGTCCACATCGTCCCATTTCAAGGCACAGACCTCTCCTATGCGCAGGCCAGTGAACAGGCAGATCTGAAGGCCTAAATTATAGGAGTCATGATGAGCCGAAAGATATTCAAGCATCTTTTTCTCCTCATTAATGGACAGAATTGCCATGTGAGGCTTCATCCTTTGTGTTGGGAAGCGTGCATCAATTATTCTTTGATTCACTAGCCCTTGTTTCTCCCCATAATGCAGAATCATCTTCAGTACGATAATGTGCCCTTTGATTGTTGTGGCACTCGTTCCTTGAGCCAACTTTGTGTCAATATACTTCTGAACGTTGTGCTGCTTAACATCCTCCAGCGAGCCGAAGCAAGGCTCAAGATGGTTTTGGATGATCAATGAATATGCAGCCATTGTGGTCATTTTCACATAGCGACGTTTTTCCGCCATCCATAACAAACTGATTTCATGAAAAGTGGTTTGTGACATAGTACTAAGATTTAAATAATTAAATATTCATACAATTAAGTGAATAATGTCTTAGTGGATAGTGAGTATTTGCTAATATTTAGTGACAAATGGAGGGATAAAACTTTAAAACGATAAATATTTTGGTGAAAAATTGTGTCAAGACGTTACTTTGCAGTTGGATATTCAGAAAAAAGTGTTTATATTGCAAAACGTTTGCTTGAAGTCGAGGCGGATTTGCTCGGAGATGAAGCTACAGACTGAATTGGTAAAACGGATGATTTTGTATGATTAGAACGTATTAACATTAATTATTATTCTTAAAGGTCAAGTTTAACAAAGACACACTTTAGCAAATCTGATGAAATCTCACAAATTTTAAGCTTATGGGTAAAAAGTTATTTTCTATCGCGCTGTGCCTGTTCGTCAGCATAGGCATGGCATTCGCCCAGACGATGAAAGTGTCTGGTACTGTCACGGACGCCGCCAACGGTGAGCCAGTGGTAGGTGCGGCAGTTCAGCTCAAAGGGAGCGCAAGCACTTATGCATTGACAGATGTTTCAGGTAAGTACACCCTCTCAGTTCCTGCGGACGCCATCCTTACCGTCAGCAGCCTCGGATTCAATCCGGCTGAAGTTCAGGTCAACGGTAGAGGTGTCGTTGACATTGAACTGACTCCGGAAGCTCAACTTTTGGATGACGTCCTCGTTGTCGCTTACGGTACGGCCAAGAAAGAGTCTTTCACTGGTTCAGCGGGAACCGTGAAGAGCGAAAGCCTTCAGAAACGTACCGTTGCCAACGTGTCAAAGGCACTCGAAGGTATGGTGGCTGGTATCACCACGACATCTGGTTCAGGACAACCTGGTGAAGGTGCCTCCATTCAGATTCGTGGAACAGGTTCCATCAACGCTTCATCTAACCCACTTTATGTTGTGGATGGAATTCCTTTCGATGGCAATCTCTCTGCACTCAATCCTAATGACATAGAAAACTTGACCATCCTTAAGGATGCGTCCGCAGCCGCCCTTTACGGTGCGCGCGCTGCCAACGGAGTCATCATGATCACCACCAAGCGTGGCTCAGAAGGCCAGTCAGTGGTAAACTTCAAGGCTACCGTTGGTCTTCAGTCCCGTTCAATCAGGGAATATGACACCGTCAATCAGGAAGAATTCGTTGAGCTCACTTGGGAAGCCCTTAAGAACAATTACGTCATCAACGGAGGTTATGATCTTGCGAAGGCAAAATCTCTTGCTTCCGCTGGCCTTTCAGGTGCCCTCGGTGGAGAGTTCTACAATCCGTTCAAGAACTATAAGTGGGCTGACCTCATCGATCCTGAGACCGGCAAGGTCCGTTCCGATGCCGTTTCTGCTTGGAATGACAACTGGATGGATGTCCTCACCGAAGACAAGGCTGTCCGTCAGGAGTACCAGCTTGGAGTCAGTGGCGGCACTCACAAGACCAAATACGCTTTCTCTCTTGGCTATCTTGACGACAAAGGAGTACTCATCACAACCAAGTTCCAGCGTTATTCTCTCCGCGCCAACGTTGACCACACTGTCAACGACTGGATGAAACTCGGTGCCAGCGCAAGCTATGCCTACACGACTCAGAACAGTTCGCAATACTCTGACACCCAGACCGGTAACGCGTGGTACACAGCTCAGTTCATGGCCCCTATCTACCCTGTATATCTTAAGGACGACAGCGGTGCCAACCTTCTTGACGAGTTCGGCAACAAGCAGTACGACTACGGTGAGACAGGACGTCCTAAAGCAGCCAACTTCAACGTTGTCGGAGACCTCTATGACAACAGCTACGAGACCCTTCGTGACAACTCTAGCATCCGCGCTTACGCCATTCTTGGCGGTGACAGTGATGCCATGGGAATATTCAAAGGCTTGTCATTCTCCACAAACTTCGGTTCCGACATCGTCAACAGAAACATCACCTCTTACTACAACCCTTACCACGGTGACGGAAAATCTCAAGGTGGTTCTGTTGACAAGTACTCAACACGTACTTTCTCCTACACGTGGAACCAGATTCTCAAGTACGAACGCACACTGAACGAGTTCCATTTCCTTGGCCAGCTTGGACACGAGTACTACAACTATCAGTACAAGTACCTTGCTGCTGACCGCACAGGGGTTTATCCTGGAATCAAGGAACTCGATCCTGCTACGAACGTAACAGGGAACCGTTCATATTCCGATGTTTATCGTATGGAGTCCTTCTTCGGACGTCTAGCAGCTGATTTTGCTGACAAGTACTATCTTGAAGCGACATGGCGTACGGATGGTTCTTCACGTTTCTACAAGGACAATCGCTGGGGACAGTTCTGGTCACTTGGTGGATCATGGCGTGTGTCACAGGAAGCTTTTATGAAGAACATCTCTTGGATTGACAACCTCACTGCCCGTCTCTCCTATGGAGAACTTGGTAACGACTCTATCGGTTCTTACTATGCATGGCAGTCATTCTATGATCTTACTTATGCCAATGCAGCGAATCCAGGAGCTCTTGTCTCATCTCTTGCCAATCCGGATGTGTCTTGGGAGAAAAAAGGCACATGGAACGTTGGTATCGAGGGTACATTCTTCCACAAGGTCCTGAATCTCACCCTAGAGTACTACAACTCCAAGACAAGTGACATGCTTCTGTCCTTCCCTATGGCAGCTTCAACCGGATTCACTGGTTACAACGCCAACGTGGGTTCCATGAGGAACCAGGGATTCGAGAGCACCATCAAAGTCAACTGGCTGAACAAAGCTGACTTCCGCGCAAGCTCTACCTTGATGACCTACATGAACAGGAACAAGGTCCTCAAACTTACAGGTGAATCTGACACCATCACTTCCGGTTCTTACGTGATCAAGGAAGGCATGCCTATCTACACTTACTACGTTCCGAAGGCGGCTGGTGTTGATCCGGCAAACGGACAACTTCTCTACTATGCCTACGAGACAGACAAGGATGGCAACAAGGTCGATGGCTCTGACTACATCACCAGCGACAAGGCTGCTGCTACAGCCAGCAAGTACTACATGGGCAGCCGCGAGGCCAAGATTCAAGGTTCATTCGGTTCCGACTTCCAGTGGAAATCATTTGACTTCAGCTTCCTCACCACATTCTCCGTAGGTGGCAAGGTTTACGACTCACTTTACGCTTCTTCAATGGAGACCACCTACACAGGCGACACTTGGAACAGGCATATTCTTCGCCGCTGGCAGAAACCTGGCGATGAGACAGACGTTCCTGCTGTTCTATCCAACTCTGGAAGACTTGCTGCTGACAGATGGCTTGTTGATGCATCTTACTTTGCAATCAAATCCATCCAGTTAGGCTACACACTTCCTACCAAGTGGACAAAGAAGGCCGGCATCAAGTCTCTCCGTCTATTCGCTGTTGGTGATAACATCGCTCTCTTCAGCAAGCTTCAGGGTCTAAACCCTCAGTACAACCTCACCGGAGGAACAAACTGGTCTTACACCCCGACCAGAACCTTCTCCCTTGGTGTTGACATCAATTTCTAATGATAGGAGGAAAGAATTATGAAAAAAATACTATACACTTTGATGGCTCTTGCGGCCCTGTCCCTCACATCCTGCAAGGAAGATCTTCTGAACACCAACCCTACAGACAAGGTTTCAGGTGAAACCATGCTTCAGACCACGGATGGTGGCTACATGGCCTTGAACGGAATGATCCGTTTCTTCTGGCAATGGGGCGTGACCACCACCGGTAACTACCACCAGTGCTTCGGTCCTCAGTCCTACAATCTTATGGCCGACCTCATGGGTGAAGACATGGTGATGTCCGCGCAAGGAAGCGGTTGGTTCTGGTTTGACTACCTGTACAACGTCAAGTCTAAATGGAACAGCACCACTTGGAGGCCTTATGACGCGTGGAATTACTACTACACTATAATCTCCAATGCCAACTACATCATCAACGGTAAAGATGGCATGAAAGGTGCCACCGATGACATTGACTACATCATCGGCAACGCCTATGCATTCCGCGCCTACGCTTACGCCTACTGTGCAATGACATTCGCCCGTAGCTACATAGGCCATGAAGACAGGCTTTCTATTCCTATCTACACCGAGCCTACTTTTGCCGGAACATCAGGAAAGGCACGCTCAACTAACAGGGAAGTTTTTGCGCAGGCTATGAATGACATCAATGAAGCCATCTCACTCCTAGGAACTAAGGCTCAGCAGCACTGCTCTCACTTCGATCAGTATGTTGCCAACGGTCTCAAAGCTCGTATCGCTCTCTACATGGGTGACTACCAGGTGGCCCACGATGCTGCAGCCATCGCTGTAAAAGGTGGCTCATTTGCTTTTGATAAGGATTTCCACTACAATGACGCCACTGACAAGAGCGTTCTTTGGGGTGCTGAAATCATTCAGGCACAGGGCACAACCAACCCTCAGTTCCTTGTGCACATGGACATCCGTTACAACAATGGCGGTGGTTATGGCGGAAAAGCTAGGAAGTGTGCTTCCGCTTGGCTTTACAACAAGATGGCATCCAGCGATGCTCGTACCAAATGGTGGAACTACGAAACTCTCCAAGACAACAAGACAAAGGGGTACCAACAGTGGAAGTTCTTGTTTGCAGATCCTTCAAACACCTACACTGGTGCCGATCACATCTTCATGCGCGCTCCAGAAATGCAACTTATTATCGCAGAGACTGCTTGCCGTTTGGGCAATGAGCCAGAAGCCAAAGCAGCATTGAACGAACTCATGAAGACTCGTCAAGAAGATTACGATTGCAGCGCAAAGACTGGCACTGCACTCGGAAAACTCACAACCGATGAGACCGGGTCTCTCCTTGAGGAAATCATTCTCCAGCGTCGAATCGAACTTTGGGGTGAATATGGACGTGTCTATGACATCAAACGTCTCCGCCAAGGCTTCAAGCGTACCGCAGACATGGGACACCCTATCGCTGCCCTGTTGAATAACCTCCACACGGATGACCCTGAGACATTTGACTGGGTACTGACATTCCCTTCCAAGGAAATTGACGCCAATGATCTCATTCTTCAGAATCCTACCGGAAGTTATCCTACTAACGAGGAACTGGAAGGTGATGATCCTTCAAAGGCTCCAAAGAAAGAATAATTTGACAACTTAAGATCATTATGAATATGAACAAAATAATCAAGACTTATCTCGGAATTGCATGTGCGCTCTTTATGGCGGTGTCCTGTGACACTGAAAACAAAGGCGCCATGTACACTCCAGAAGGGACAGACACAGGTGTGTCTTTCCTCAGCAGCACATCAAGTAACACTGAGATAGACGCAAAGGCGACCAAATTTGATATTTCCGTAGGACGTAGCAAATGCGACCAAGCAGCCACTGTAAAGATTACCGGAACCCTTCCTGACGGAATCACAGCCCCAGCCACAATTTCATTTGAGGCCGGAAAGAGCGAGACCGTGCTGTCTCTTGATATCTCAAAGATGGAAGTCGGCAAAACTTACAAAGGGACTGTAACGTTTGCGGATGAATCCGAGTTCAATGGAAAGATTGCAATCACGTCCAACGCGTTTACTCTTGCGAAAGCCTACACATGGACTTCCATCGGTACAGGAGAATGGTACGATGGACTTGCTCTCCAGATTTCCGAGACCGATCTGAATATTGTCAAGGTTGATGTCCTAAAGGCAGAGGGATTCAACCGTTGGCGCATCATGAACCCTTATCCGAAGGACAAAGTTATTCCTGCATGGGATGAGGACTCTTACGTTGGCGGGGCCAATGAATATATTGAGTTCTACACTCTTGATGAGACCGCTGGAACTATCAAGTTCGATCAGAAGATCTATTGCGGTCTGAATTACAACAAAATGGGTAAGATTGTTTACACCTATCCATCTTCTTACAATGCGGCTTATGCTGATCGTGACCCTAAGAACAAGTTTGTGGACGCACAGCACGTTCAGTTCTATGTTCCGCGTCTCATCGAAGGCACGACAAGCTGGTTCAACTTCGGAGCCCTGTATCTCGGTATGCCAGGATCTGGCGACCTTGCAACATGGCTGACCGCAGAGTAATATTCACTAATAGTTTCGGCTGAATTTCAAAGGGGGAGGATCGACAAACGGTCCTCCTCTATTCATTTAATTCTTGAGGCACGGATTACTGGAATATTCCAGAGGAAGATCCATTGTTCCGAAGTTACTACTGTTGTCTCCAAAAAAGTTTTTATCTTTGTAGGGAATGAACTAAAGGACAGGCCGTATGCTTTACCCGATTGGAATACAGAACTTTGAGAAGATCCGTCAAGGCGGATTCGTCTATGTTGACAAAACCGATCTCATTTACAAGATCGCTCAGACTGGTCAGTATTACTTTCTGAGTCGTCCGAGGCGGTTCGGCAAGAGCCTGCTAGTGTCAACTATGGAGGCGTACTTTCAAGGGAAAAAGGAACTGTTCGAGGGGCTGGCCATCGCATCGCTGGAGAAGGACTGGGTTGAGTACCCGGTGCTGCATTTTGACCTGAGCGGAGCCAGCTATACTGACATGGAAGCGTTGAATGATAAAATCGGGAGGCAATTAGAAACGCTTGAATCACGATTTGGAGTTGTTAAAAAATACAAAACGCTTCCGGTACGCTTCGACAACCTAATAGAGTGTGCTTTCAACAAGACCGGTCGCCAAGTTGTCATCCTGATTGATGAATATGACAAACCCGTCATCGACAATCTTGACCGTCCGGAACTTCAGGACAAGATGCGCGAGACGCTCCGTGGCTT
>CAKUSF010000092.1 GCA_934678915.1 uncultured Bacteroidales bacterium | reverse complement strand
CTCGTGCTGGACGGGCAGGACAAGGAGGCGAGCGAGTATATTCATAAATTGGCGGGAATATACCGCTACATGCTTCGTAACGAGGAGGAAAGCGTCGTGACGCTGCGGGACGAGATGACCTATGTTGAGATGTACCGGGATTTGCTAAAAGTAAGGTTTCAGGAAGGCTTCAATGTAAAAGTCAGCATCCCGCACGATGACATGTCCAGGCACGTGATTCCGTGCTCCGTGCAGCTACTGATAGAGAACGCCACAAAGCACAATGCTGTTTCTCCGTCCCGGCCTCTGAACGTCAGCGTGGTCTCGGACGGAAAGACCGTGACAGTGACAAACAACCTCATCCCGAAAATTACCGAGGCTCAGTCCAGCGGACTGGGGCTCAACTACATACGTCAACAGTACAAGGAACGTTCCGGCAAAGGGATCGAGATCATCCGCACGAACGAATCCTACACAGTCAAGCTACCTCTATTATGAAAGTCCTGATTATCGAAGATGAAATGATGGCCCGAAAGAGCCTTGAAAAGATGTTGGAGACCAATTTCCCTGACATTGAAGTTGTCGGAGAATGCGCATCGGTAAGCGAGTCCGTTGCTCGGCTCAAGGAAAGGCCGGACGAGGCAGATTTGATATTCATGGATGTAGAACTTTCTGACGGTGAATGTTTTGAGATTTTCCGTCAGGTGACGGTAAAGCCGCGCGTGGTAATGACGACGGCTTACGACAGCTATGCCATCAAGGCGTTCGAGGCTGGCTCGATCGACTATCTTCTCAAGCCGATTGACATTTCGGCTTTGAAAAGGGCTGTGGAGCGGTGCCGGCAGCTGTCTTCCGGAGAAATTGACGTGGAGAAGATTCTTGGAGCAATCTCCCGAAAGGATTCTGGTTCCGGCTACAAAGAACGTTATCTGGTTCAGTTCAACGATAGGATTGTACCTGTGAAAGTTGACGAAATCGCGTTTTTCTACTCCGAAGACAAGAATAATCACGTCGTGACGCATGCCGGATCTGTTTATATCGTCGATTCCACGATGGATGCCATCATCACCGACCTTGATCCTGAAAAATTTTTCAGGATTTCGCGAAGCTGCATATTCGCAAAAGATGCTGTAGAATGTGTCACCAAGCTTCTGGGAGGACGACTACGTGTCACACCTAAGGTTCACCTCTCTTCAAACCTTGGCCCCGCCCCTGACCTTACCGTCAGCCGTTCCAGAGCGGAAGAGTTCCTCACTTGGTTGGAAAGCTAAAAAGTGTAAGAAAAGAAATCGTTTGCGCTTTCTTTTCATAAAAAATGTCGTAACTAACCTTCAAATAATTTGAGTAATTCCCCTAAAAATCTTATATTTACCATGTATATGATAAATATTCATCACACTTATGAATATATAACCAATTTAGAACTTTATTAATACACCTATTAATTCTTATCAATTAACATTATGTATTGTTCAAAAACAAAACTAACACGACTCATGTCAAGAGTGGCGCTTATGTTGCTGTTTTTAGTTTCCGTGCCTGCCATGGCACAGAATCTGACAGTGCGAGGCAAAATCATTGACGAAAACGGTGAGCCCCTTCCTGGCGCAGGAATCGTCATCGAAGGTACGACTATCGGAACAACCACTGACAGCGATGGTAATTTCACCATCACGGTAAAACCTAATGCTGTTCTGGTTGCGTCTTTCATCGGCTTCGAGCCTACCAGCTTGAAGATCGGGACTTCCGCTCCAGCTAACCTTAAGATCACCTTGAAAGAAGACAGGAACCTCCTGAATGAGGTTGTCGTGACCGCGCTCGGTCTTCCAAAGCAAGCGAAGTCAGTAGGTTACGCAACCACAAGAGTATCCACGGACGAGATTGAACGTACCAACTCCATCAACCCAGTCAACGCCCTTCAAGGAAAGGTGGCAGGTCTCCAGATCAACACGGGAGGAGCTTCAGGTATCACATCGTCCTCTGCAATCACCATCCGAGGCGCGAAGTCAGTGGACAAGAACAACTCCCCAATCTTCGTAATCGATGGAATGATTATTCAGGAAGCCATCACCGGAAACCTTGCTGGTACGGACTGGGGTTCACAGCTTAAGAACCTCAACCCTGCCGACTACGAGAGCGTCACCGTCCTTAAGGGAGCCGCAGCGACCGCACTCTATGGTTCACGTGGAGCCAACGGTGCGATCGTGATTGTCTCCAAAGGTGGAAAATATGGCAAGCAGGGTCTTGGCGTCGAGGTCAACCAGACAGTCGAGATCACTGATGTTTACAAGTCTCCAGTTGATCTTCAAAATGTCTATGGAGCCGGCTACACCTACAATGGCTACCAAGGGGACTATCAGCCAGATGGTTCATTGGACAAGGTAGCGTCACAGAGCTGGGGTCCAAAGATGGATGGAAGAATGATCAACCAGTACATGCCTAATGGAGAGAACACACCATTCTCACCTCACCCGAACAACTGGAAGGAGTTCTACCAGACCGGAATCAACAACGTCACCAACGTGGCCATCAGCGGAGGCGGTGAGAAATCATCTTTCCGCCTGTCATACGGCTTCAACAAGACAAAGGGTGTGTTCTTGAACAATGATTTTCAGAGACATAACATCTCCTTTAGGGGAAACACTGAACTAAATAGAATCTTCTCTGTCGAGCTTGGTGTTAAATACGCCTTCTCAACTGCAAAGAACGGTGCAAGCCAAGGTGGTTGGGACTGGGGTAACAACGTTGGTATGATCACTGCATACTATCTTCCTCGAAACCTTGACATCGCGGCCTATTACGATCAGTACCGCGATCCTAAGACAAAAGCAGTAGAAAGTACGTCAATCTATAGCGCACTGAGAGGGTACTTCCACACTCGCGACACACAATTGCAAAAAAGGAACGAAAGTTCCATTCTTACGGACCTTACTCTCCACGCCAACATCGCTCCTTGGCTCAGAGCCAGCCTGAAAGGCAACTACAACTACTACGGAATCAGTTCCGAGAACCATTGGGTGGGAACAGGTGAAAACTATGGTCCTACAGGTTCCGGAGGCTATGGACGAGGGGGCAGCATCTCAGGCAACTACAATTTCATGGGAATGCTCCAGATGCCTGAACAGTCTTTCAAGATAGCCGGTGAGGACTTCACGGTGGCCGCGATTCTCGCTGCAGAACTCTATGGCAACACAGAAAGCCAATCTTGGAGCAAGCAGACTCAGGGAGGTCTTGTCGTTCCTGGCGTGTTCTCCTTCTCGAACTCAAAGGAGCTTATAATTCCTAATTATTCCTACACACCACGTAACCAACAGACCTTCGGTATTTCTGGAATATTGAACCTCGGATGGCGTGATCAGGTGTTCCTTGAACTTACAGCTAGAAACGACTGGTTGTCCACATTGACCTATCCATCCTACATGGAAGGCAAAAACAACTACTCCGTCTTCTACCCGTCCGCAAACCTCTCATGGGTGTTCACTGATTCATTCAGAAACGACATCCCTGAATGGTTCTCATTCGGAAAACTACGCGCCTCCATCGCACGTGTCGGTATGGGAACTTCCGCCTACGCCACAAGTCGCGGTTACGGTGTGTTCAACCAGGGCCAAATCTACACTCCAGACAGAAATACATCTGTCATTTCGGCGAACCCTAATCTCGGTACGGCGTACAACGAGGATCTCAAACCGGAAATCCAGCAGTCAATCGAACTTGGTTTCGACACACGTTTCTTCGATGAAAGGGTAAACATCGACTTTGCTTGGTACAAGAGCAACACCTTCAATCAGATCATGTCTGTCGGTTCTGTGGCCGAGTCAGGAGCCAGCACGAAGCTCATCAATGCAGGTAACATCCAGAACAAGGGTATCGAACTCCAGATGGACGTGACTCCAATCCGCACAAGCGACTGGCGCTGGACCGTCGGAGGTAATCTAACTGTCAACAGAGGCAAGGTTGTAAAACTAGACGATGAGGTCAAGGAATGGCAGCTGATGGGAGGCTACGACTCAGCTCCTGAAATTTGGGCTTACGAAAACGGAGAGTTCGGTGTCCTCACATCCTACAAGAACAGTTCCTACATGTCCCCAGTCCTAACCTGGCAGGGAGAGGATGGTGACCCACGCAACGGAAAGATGATCATCCAGTACTATCAAGAGTACGGCTCACCTAATTCCGTGTCTGCGTACTATCCGCTTACCTTGTACGATCGCAACGAGGAGGGAGACCGCGACAGACATATTCTTGGAAAGGTTGAACCTGACTTCACATTAAGCCTCAACACCTCCTTGTCCTACAAAAACCTCGATCTCTATGTTCAAGCTGACGGACGCTTCGGAGGAAACTACTTCTCTAACATGTGGAAATACGCTGTTCCTAACGGTTCCTTGAAATCAACCCTCGAAGGCAGAGACAAGGAGCATGGCGGAATCGCAAGAATCAACTACAAGGGAGAGACCGTCTATGACGGACTGATGCTTGACGCTGTGTTCGCGGAAGGCACTCAAGCCCCTACCCAGAATCCGGACGGATCTGTAGGAGCGATGATTGATGTAGGAGGCATGACCTATAAGGAAGCTGTTGAGCAGCACAACGTTCGTCCTGTGATGACAGGTATGTGGTATGCCATGAACTACGGATGGGGAATGTGCGCAATGCCGGGATCAATCCAGGACAACACTTGGTTTGCCCTGCGCGAGATCACCCTTGGCTACCGTCTCCCTGAAAAGGTCTGCAAGAAATTCGGTGCGAACTACCTTCGCCTCGGATTCACGGCACGCAACATCTGTTACCTAATCAACAAACTGACTGACGGATTGAACCCTGCCTCTATCTCAAGCAACAACCCACTTCAGCCAATGGACATCGGTGGAGTACCATTCTACCGTACCTACGCTTTGAACCTGACTGTTAGATTCTAAAAAAGAGCAAGACAATGAAAACATTAAAATATCTTATCGCAGGAGTATGCGCATCTATGGCTCTGACTGGATGTCTTGGTGAATTTCAGGATTTAAACACAGATCCTGAACAGCTTGGCACCACAGATCCAAGAAATGTATTCACTGGAGCAACCCTGAATTTCGACAATTGCAGTCGTGGACATCTTACCGGCAAATACAGCGGAACGATGATTTACATGCAGTACCTCGTGTCTGCCAGCGGTCCTGCCAGCGGCTACTACATCTCAACCGCCAAACCTAATGACCACCCACAGCCAAGCAGTCCATCGTACAGTTATTATTATTCTGTAAACGGAGACGGGAATGGTGGATTCGGGCTTAGGCTTGATTACCTGATCAATGATGTAATTCCTAAAAACGCTGAAGCTGAGAGATATAATGATGTCAAGGCTATCTCTCAAATCCTTTTGAACTACGAGCAGTGGAGAATCCTTGACACCTACGGAGCCGCCCCTATCACAGAGGCTTTCCGGGCTCAGCAAGGGATAAGGACTCCACGCTATGACCTCTATCAGGAAAGCATTGACGGAACACCTATGTACAAGAAAATCGATGCGGAGGTCAAGGCAGCAGTCGAACTCCTAAAAGCATCGAGCGCCAACCAGTACCAGTTAGGACTCAACGATTTCTTCTACAAGGGAGATGTCCAGAAATGGATTAAGTTCGGTAACACATTGAGAGTAAAGATGGCGCAGCGCGTGGAGAAAGCCGATGCTTCCTTCTACAATTCAGTAATCAGCGAAGTACTTGCTTCTCCTTCCAATATTATGTCCAACAACGAGGAGTCCTGCATTTACAGTCACAGCAACGAGTACAACAACAACACTGATGACATCCAAGACATCACGAGCAGGTACGTAGCCTCCTCTGCGTTTGTCAACTTCCTCAAAGCCTACAACGACCCTCGCCTTCCGATACTAGTAAGACGAAACGGATTCGGAGAAGGCAACAACAACACGGAAAACGACACTTGGTTCGAAACATTCAAAAAGGAATATCCTGACTACGAGACCCGCTATCCTCAATTCACAGGTAGATACGTAGGAATGTCCGCAAACCCAGATAGTTCCAACACCACATTCAACAAAAACGCCTATCTCACCCTTCCTTACCACAAAGAGGACGGCACTGAGGCAAATCTTGACATCAGGATGCACTCACAGATTGAGGGTCGCTTCTTCGTGAAGAACGGTGGAACAATCGGCAACAACAACATGCCGGCAAGGGCGATTGAGGATGCCGACTACAAAACCGATCTTCCAAAAATCTACACTTTCACCCCAATTCTCACCTATCCGGAAGCCTGCTTCATGGTCTCTGAGATTGCGCTGAAGAAAGGTGGTGCCGTTGCGGGTAAGACAGCGCAGGAGTGGTTCAAAGAAGGAGTCAAGGCCTCCATCGAGCAGTGCAAGGACTGGGCGACAAAAATGTACGTTGTTGCACAGACAGCACCAACAGCACCTAACTACAGTCCAATTACAGACGAGAAGATCAATGAATATCTCGCGCGTCCTGAGTTTGCGTCTGTAACGCTTGAGAAGATCATCTCTCAGCTGTGGATCAACCTCTTCATGCAGCCGGAGGAAATGTGGGCAACATGGAAGCGCACTGGATTGCCAAAGTTCAAGGATAATCCTGAACCAGAGAATGGTGTGGCATTCTTTGAGACCATTCAGGATGTCGGCAAGACTTTGGTCATTCCAAGAAGGAACTCCCTTGGAACTCCTAACACTCTGAACATAAACAACTACAATACTGCCATTGAGGCTCTTAAGAAAGATGCCAAGTACGGTTCCGACACCGACAAGACGGAAGGACGTATCTGGTGGGATGTAGAGTAATCTTGATTATTAATCCTAGAGAGAGGGTGGCTAATGACTTTAGTCACCCTCTTTCATTTTACCTTCAATGGATTGTGATAAGACAGGTCACGCTAACCGTCCAAGCGTAAAATGCCAAAGGATCACCCCGACAGAGACGGAGACATTGAGCGAATGCTTGGTACCGAACTGCGGGATCTCCAAGGTCATGTCGGAAGCGTCCACCACAGCTTGATCAACACCGTCAACCTCGTTGCCGAAAATCAAGGCGTATTTCTTACCTTTTTCGAACTCCGGTGAGAAATTCTCAAGGCTAACAGAATTTACCGTCTGCTCCACACTAACGATTGTGTAACCCTCTGAACGCAAACGTTCTACAACATCCAAAGTGCTGTCCGAATGCTCCCAAGGCACACTGTCCTCCGCCCCCAGAGCTGATTTGTGGATCTCCGCTGACGGAGGCAGAGCACATATTCCGCAAAGCCAAAGTTTGTCTATCTTAAAAGAGTCAGAGGTACGAAAAGCCGAGCCCACATTGTGTGCACTGCGGATGTTGTCCAGAACCACAACAAGCCCAATCTGAGGAAGTTCCTTGTAGTCCTCAGGGGACACCCTACCCATCTCTATACTCAATAGCTTTCTATCTTTCACCATATTATGCAAATCTGGTTGCAAATATAGTAAAAATCGTTTTTTAATCTTATCTTTGTGAACTCTCGTCCCATAATGGACGAGTAACACTAACTAAAGAATTTTATGAAACAGGATCTTCAGATTTTTGATCTGATCAGAAATGAAAAGGAAAGGCAGTCTTCCGGACTCGAATTGATTGCATCAGAAAACTACGTAAGCGATTACGTGCTGGAGGCGATGGGATCCATCTGCACCAACAAGTACGCTGAAGGCTACCCTGGCAAGAGGTATTATGGTGGCTGCCAGATCGTTGACCAGATCGAGCAGCTTGCGATCGACCGCCTCTGCAAGATCTATGACGCTGAATATGCCAACGTTCAGCCTCACTCCGGAGCACAGGCCAACATGGCCGTCATCATGGCGTGCCTCAAGCCTGGCGACACATTCATGGGACTTGACCTCTCACAGGGAGGCCACCTGACCCACGGCTCACCTGTCAACGCTTCCGGAATCCTCTATCACGCAGTAGCTTACGGCCTGAACGAAGAGACCGGCATGATTGACTACGACAAGATGGAGAGCATCGCCAGAGAATGCAAGCCAAAGCTCATCATCGGTGGAGCATCGGCATATTCCCGTGAATGGGACTATGAAAGGATGCGCGCCATCGCTGACGAGGTAGGAGCCCTCCTTTGGATTGACATGGCCCACACAGCCGGACTCATCGCTGCAGGACTTCTCAAGAACCCTGTGAAATACGCCCACATCGTAACCTCAACGACCCACAAGACACTTCGCGGCCCGCGCGGAGGCATCATCTTGATGGGTAAGGACTTCGACAATCCTTGGGGGCTCAAGACTCCTAAGGGCGAGATCAAGAA
>CAKUSF010000091.1 GCA_934678915.1 uncultured Bacteroidales bacterium | reverse complement strand
ATCTTGCCGTCGTTGTCACGGACAGCGATTCCAAGACGGTCAGCGTCAGGATCTGAGGCCATCACGATGTCCGCGCCCTTCTTGTCGGCCATCTCAAGAGCCATCTTCATCGCGGCAGGCTCCTCAGGATTCGGGGAAACGACTGTCGGGAAGTCACCGTCACTGACATCCTGGTCAGGAACGTGGATAATGTTCTCGAAACCAAGCCGTTTGAGAGCCTCCGGAACAATGCGTACTCCGGCTCCGTGAAGCGGAGTATAGACAATCTTCAAGTCCTTGTGCTTCTCGCGGGCCTCTGGACTGAGGGTAAGCGAAAGGATGTCTGAAATATAGGCGTCATCCATCTCCTTGCCCATCAGTTCGACCTCTCCGCAATGCTCCTTCTTCTCGAACATCACCTGAGACGGATCGGTGATCTTGTTGACCTCGTCAATGATCTCCTGATCCACAGGCGCGGTGATCTGCGCACCGTCAGACCAATACACCTTGTACCCGTTATATTCCTTAGGATTGTGCGAAGCCGTGACCATAACTCCAGCGGTCGCCCCCATCTTGCGGATAGAGTAGCTCAGCTCCGGAGTAGGGCGGAGGTTGTCGAAGATAAACACATGCAATCCATTGGCACTGAATATGTCAGCGGCAATCTTCGCGAACAGCTTGGAATTGTTGCGGCTGTCGTAAGAAATGCAGACGCGGATGTCATCACCAGAAACCTTCTTAAGAATATAGTTGGCCAGTCCCTGGGTAGCCATCCCGACTGTATATTTGTTCATCCTGTTGGTTCCGACTCCCATGATGCCCCTGAGGCCACCGGTGCCGAACTCCAAAGTCTTGTAAAAAGCATCCTCGAACCCCACCGGATCATTGTTCCGCAGCTCAAGCACCTTCATCTTAGTCTCCTGATCGAAATCCCCTTCCAGCCATTTCCTGGCGTTCTCGTTGTAATCCTGTGCCATAGTATTATTCGTTTATATTCTTATAATCATTCTTGCCTCCACTTCCCCATAGTTCAGCCAATCCCACACACCGCCCACACAACCCACAAATTTACTCAAATAATTCCGCTTTTAAAACGCCTCGCACGACAATCTTGCACAGACAATCTTGCACCTGCCTACCTATTCACAAACCACGGGCACGCTGAAACACCTCCAACAGCATTCTATCAACGATCACTGTGGCTGACCCTCCCTCTGAACATGGGGGTCAGCCACACACTATGCCCTCCCAGCAATCCCAGAGCCACTCTCCCGTGCCCGTGGTTTGCAAAAGACATCTCCACAATCAAAACAGCAGAGCCACTTGACCCTGCTGTCAGATTTAGTCACAACACCAATGCGATGAAACTCATTGATGATGCTTGGGGATTGTAGAAATTGTGTATCTTTGTTATATATAGTTGACGAAAATATTGATGCGAATGAAAGAGAAACTCTCCACACAATATAATGATGCTGTCAAGCAGATAAAAACTGCTATTTTACAAAGCCAAGCGAAAGCTTTGAAAGGTGTAAACCAGGAGCAACTGGCTTTGTATTATGGCATCGGAAGATACATATCCCAAAACAGTCGTGAAGGTTTTTGGGGAAAGGATGCGATTTCAACAATAAGCCGTCAACTCAGTATTGAAATGCCTGGACTTAAGGGATTCTCCCCTCGAAACCTTCGCAATATGAGACTTTTTTACGAGGAGTGGAGATGTTTCGACACTAATTTGGCAGATGCATCTGCCAAATTACATTCAAGGGAAGAGTTGGCAGATACGTCTGCCAAAAAAGAGAATTGTTTTTAGTATGATGATACCTTTGCTGTTGGGAGCTCTTCCTGTTGTGGCCTTTTTCAGTATTGGTTTTTCACACCATATTCTGATTTTGTCGAAAGTAAAATCAATGGAGGAGCGTAAATTCTACATCCAACTTTGTGCGGATCTCAGCCTGTCCGTTGATGCTCTGGAGAGAAAAATTTCCGAGGATGCCTACCATAATCAAGGCAAAATGCCGAATAACTTTGGAGTGACCATTCCAGACTATAAGCGAGCATTTCAGGCAATACAGATGTTCAAGGACGAATACTTGCTGGACTACATCAATGTCGAGCAGTTGGGCGAAAGGGATGAGGACATTGACGAACGCGTGGTAGAGAACGAAATAGTCCACAATATCAAGAACTTTATTATGACCTTCGGGCGTGGCTTCTCATATCTTGGCAATCAAGTTCATTACGACAAACTTGGACACGACCATTGGGTTGACCTTCTATTCTTCAATCGAGTCCTGAGGTCGCTGGTTGTCATTGAACTCAAGAAAGGCTCTTTCAAGCCGGCATATCTCGGCCAACTTGCAGCCTATCTCCGTGTCCTTGATGATGAGGAACGTATTGAAGGAGAGAACCCATCCGTCGGAATTGTCTTGTGTAAGGATGCCAACCGCGCTTATGTCGAATACGTTCTTCAAGATTACACCAAACCGATGGGTGTCGCTACCTACAAGTCAAGTCAAGAACAATTGAAAGAAGTTCTGCCAGACGAGGAGGAAATGAAGAAACTCTTGTAATATCAATAATCAAGAGAAACTCCGACAGTTTTTCCCGAATAACAGAATATGGAGAGTTTTGAGAGATTCATAGTTGATAACGAGGGTGCTGACACGGTGCGGCTAGTGATGTCGCGGAGGGAGTGGCCGGCGCCAGAGGATTCGGAGCTGGCGGGGTTTGACGCGAAGTCCTTGGCGATCAATACGATCGAGGGGAGACGGAGGCTTCGGAAGAAGCTGCCGGAATGGGTGACTTGCACTGGGCTGGTCTATCCTTCGTCGCTTTGCACGGAGCAGTGCAGCTCTTCGGACACGGCAAGGTACAAGGCTTCGATAGTCCAAAGAATCTTTAATGAATATGTCGAAGTGACCACAAAGGCAAGGGACAAGGGGAAGATCGTGGACCTAACAGGCGGTCTTGGAGTGGACGCATGGGCTTTCAGCGAGGTGGCGGGCGAAGTGCTCTACAATGAGATGAATCCGGAACTGGCAGCGGTGGCAAGGCACAACTTCATGGAACTGGGAGTCACGAATATATTCATAAAGAATTGTGAGGCGACAAAGGACAGTCTTGAAGGCATACTCGGAGACTTCCAACCCGACATAATATTCATGGACCCTGCGAGAAGGGATTCCGCCGGGAAAAAGGTCTTTCTTTTGGAGGATTGCTCACCGGACGTGCTCAAAATGCTGCCGGAACTATTCAGAATCAGCCGGTTCGTATTCCTCAAACTCTCCCCTATGGCTGACATAAGTATGGCTGTGGAGAGGTTGGATAGGACCTACGAGTCCTTCCTGCAAAGCACATCCGGAGATGGGTGGAACGGACAGTGGGTCAGAGAGGTCCACGTTGTGGCAAGCGGCGGAGAGTGCAAGGAACTCCTTGTTCTGCTTGACCGGGAGCATAAGGGAGAATATTCATTGACATGCCGTGAGGACGGCAAGACCCTGACATTCACCTCTCAAGAGATTGCAGAGGCTAAGGCGACGCTGCCGGAGTCCACATTCGCAAGGATAATCTTCGAGCCGGGGAAGTCGCTGACCAAGGCCGGAGCGTTCAATGCGCTCTGCGAAAGGTTCGGACTTGTGAAACTGGCCCGGTTCACGCATCTGTACACAATCGGAGAACCTCTGTCGGAAACCGAACTTGAAGAAAGGATCAAGCAGTTCAAGGACTTCGGGAAAGTCTATTTCGTTAAAGAACTTCTGCCTCTGAACAAGGCTTCGATCAAAGACGTCGGCAGACGCTATCCACATTCAGAAGTCTCAGCGAAAAACATTCCGATGTCAAGCGACGAGCTTCGCGCACGCCTGAAAGTCAAGTCAGGCGATGACGCGCACATCTTCGGGGCGCGGATCGAGACACCTTACAGCGAGGGCAATTACCTGATTATCACCGAGCCCGTTGGTCACTGAGCCTATCGAAGTGACCAATCTTGGTAATTATCGCTTTGTCACTTCGGCAAGCTCAGTGACCGGCCATAGGGCTAAAGTCTACAGAATCCCTCTGATGAAGTCGTTGATGTCGGAGGAAGGGATACCGAGGGTTTTGAATAAGTCTGTGTAGCTTCCGCACTCAAGCAGGCTGCGGACCATTCCGTGACCGTTTTGATTCAAGGCATATTCAACAATGGCGGCTCCTATCAGGCCTTCAAGAGGGACAACAGCGGCTGTCACGCCATCCTTTCCGGCCACGGGAATGGTCAGATCGTAGAAATTGTCATCATCGGAGAGATCGAGTTCCTTCTTCCCGGCAAGGTAATGGCGGAGCGAGGCCTTGATGTCTGAATATGACAGATCCATATACCCGCCATGGTATGCCGCGATGCCTTCCTGAATCATAGGCAATGATTTCGGCCAAGCTGAACGCAGAAGTAGAAGAGCGACATCATGCCTGTCATCCCAGTAGTTTGACATGACTGTACCAGAGCCGAATGTCCGGCCATAGAATACTCTGTCAGAAGTCTTTCCCGATACCGAACTCATCAGCGGATTGGAATAGGCATTGAACAAGATTCCGGACAGACGTTCGCACTGGTCGATGGACGGAGCCACCACATAACGGATCGGGCCGGAGAAAGCGGGAGCATATTCATTGATGAAAGCTCGGACAAAGGTTGACATTTCGGAAGCGGTGCGCTTCGGCACTTCACAACCAAGTGAACTGTAATATTCAATGCCTTTGAAACTGGTTTTCGTCAAGGCAGGAAGTTCCGCGTCAAGCCAGTTGCTTAGGCGGAACGGATTGTCTCTTCCACCGTTGCCTGGAGCCACAGCCTTTGCACAGACACGGAAGACGGTTTCCATCCATCCTTCGTAGTCTTCGCCAGGAAGTTTGCTGAACGTGGCGGCTATCAGTTCGTAGGTTCCGTCTCCGATTTTTCTGATGTCCAGGATGCGGTTCTCCCGGAATGAGGAATAGAGCAAGTTTCCGTCATCAAACTCCAGAAGGTAGTCCGGTGATCCGTTCACCCAGAACGAACGCCTTTTGGTCTCGTCGGCAGAAGATGTGAACGATTCAATGTAGCCTTTCCAGAGTTCCGCGACCATCCGCACGGAGTCTTTCTCTGCGCGGGGCATATATTCCAAATCAACTTTGTAGGGCCTTAGGCCGGGGATTTGGGCACTTTGGGTCGCTTGCTGTGCCATGCATAGTGGTGAAGTGGAGGCCAGCAAAATCAGTGACAGAGCTATTTTTTGAATGTTCATCATCTAATTTCGTTTATTTATGTAACTTCGGCACTTCGACAAGCTCAGTGACCGAAGTTACTCCCCTTTAAGGTACTTGAGCCAGAACGCGCGGTTGGCCTCGTTGAAATGCCGCCCTTGGTAGCCACGGTAGCCGTGCATTCCGTCCGGGTAGATCATCAATTCAAACTTTTTGCCCGCTTTCTGTAGAGCGTCCACCAACAGCAATGTGTTCTGGAAGTGTACGTTATCGTCTCCGGTTCCGTGGGTGATCTTGAGCATCACCGAACCATCGTAGTTCTTCTCCGTGACAGGATAGTTGGCCGCACTGGAAATGGCCTTGGTCGAAGCGTAACCTTCCGGGTTGTTGGCCGGGGTGTCCATGAACCTCTCCGTGTAGTGAGTGTCGTAAAGGGCCCAGTCGTAGACTCCCCCTCCGGCGATTCCATAGTGGAAGGCGTCCGGGTGGTTCATAACCAGAAGCGCGGTCATAGTGCCGCCGAACGAGAAGCCCTCGACACCGATCTTGTCGCCTTGCACGTACGGAAGCGACTTGAGATATTCAGCCCACTCCACGAAATCCTTCACCTCACGCTCGTCCAGACGCCTGTAGATCTGGTCCAGACCTTTGCGACCATTGTGCCCGGAGGCACGGCAGTCTGCCACTACCTCTATGATTCCGTTATCTGAATACCATTGGTAATATGCCGGGCCGCGGAACCTGTCAACCACCTGCGGGGAATCCGGACCACCATAGATGTCCACATGGACAGGATATCTCTTGGCGGCATCAAAATCCTTAGGATAGACAATCATCGCAGGAAGTTCAAATCCATCCTTGGTCGTCATGGTAATATGCTCAGGAATAGCGAATTTGGAGGCATCAAAATCCTCCCCGGCCATGTCTGCCACCTTGAAAGATTTCACCGGCTTCCTCAAATCATAAATCCAAACCTGATTCGGAGTCTTTGAATTGCTGGCCGAACCGATGGCGTACCTCTGATCCGGAGAGACCCGCACAGAAGTGACGTGCATGGCCGGATCCGAGATATTCCTGATCATTCCTTTGCAGACTGAATAGAGTCCGCTGCGCACACGGGAGTCACGCTCCGCAACGAACAGAACTTCCGAAGAGCTTCCGTCGAACCCTTTGACCGCCTTGCCTTCCTTCACGTCCACAAGAGAAACTCGCCAGTTCTCCCCATCTGTCAACCGCTTCAAGACAGAACCGTCATAAGAAAGGTAATATATTTGCTGCCAGTCAGTCTCAAACGAGCGGACCATGTAGATTCCGTCCCGTCCGAACAGCATCCCGTCGATCCAGTCGAGCCAAGTCTTGTAAGTCTCGTGATAGATGTGCTTCTTCGTCCCGTCTACCGGCGACACGGCGTAAAGGTCAAGCGTGTTCTGCGTCCTCGGCTCTCTCTGAATATAAAAGGCCTTGCTGTCGGCTCCCCAGAACGGAGTCCCGAAATACTGGTCCTCGTTCTCATCGAAATCAGCCCAAGCAGTCTTGCCATCCCGGACATCCACGATCCCGATCCGCACCTTAGGGTTGTTGTCGCCACACTTCGGGTAGCGGGTCATGCGGACCGACCCTCCCGTCGGAGAGACGTTCGGCAACGCTACAGCCGCCCCGGCGTTCTGTGAATATGCCAACCCCATCCCCGAACGGTCAGCGTCCTCCGCGAACGGTGAATATATCGGGAACACCGGAACCTCCGAATTGTCAAAGCGATAGAAGCCGATCTTGCGCGAATCAGGCGACCACCAGAACGCACAATAATGGGTAGGCCGGCCCAGAATCTCCTCGTAATACACCCACGAAGAGTACCCGTTCAGTATCACATCCGACCCGTCGAACGTCAGCTGAGTCTCCCCTTTCGTCGCGATGTCCACCACCCAAAGATTGTTTTCCCTCGTGAACGCCATCTTCGTGGAGTCCGGGGAATATGTCAGGTTGACAGCACCCTCAGGCCTGAACGGAAAGTCCGTGAACTTCGCCGGATAGCATATTCCTTCAGTAATCTTTCCAGTCATCGCATTGACAGAAAAGTCCTTGTCCCCCGTAAAAGAGTGGTCATAAGTCAACGCCACCTCGTTCTTCCCCACCCATTTCCAGGCCTTTGGAACATCCTTAAAATCCTCCGCTGAAGCGCTCAGGGACACCATAAAAGCCAAAGCTGCAAAAAACTTTCTCATATTCATAAATCATTATTTTCAAATCAACACCCCAATTTATGGAAAATTTTCCAATCCGCAATAGCAGGTTAAGAAGCTGTTTTGATTTGTTTGTTTGAAAGTTTGAGAGTGAAAAACTTCAGGTTCGACCGCTTCTTCCAAGGAAGATAGCGGTGCTATCTGACTGAAGAAGCGGGAAGAAAATGAAGATTTTTCACCTCAAAGAACATTTCAAATAAATCAAAACAGCTTCTAATACATAAGGCCGAAAGCCCAGATAGGGATAACATTGGCAAAGCCGGTCTCTATATCATCTTTAACGACATACCCCTCGCTAGCATTCTCTATCTGCTTTTTCCCTTTATTCTTTCCCCCAATCTCAAATGTTCGGCCATCTATCTCAAAATCAGAGATTTTCGAACTGATCACATCACCGATGACTCTGGTCTGATTCATAAAGAATGTCTCTCGCACATTACCGACATCGGCCTTGTCCGGTTCCAAAACATATATCAGGTTTGGATTGTCAAGGTATAGTTTCTCGACTTTCCCCAGCCCTCTAATTCCTCCTGTCTTGTCCCTCAACTGCGCAATCATGCCAGCCTCCTCAATATAAATAAGGTAATCAGAGACATCGTTGCGGCTAATGCCTGTCACCTCCGCAAGTTTCGTCATCACCGGCTTGAAAGGCACACTCTTGGCCACAACCATGAGCAACGACTTGAGTTTTCGCCCAACGGAAACATTCGTCTGGAGGTACTGTGGGATGTCCACTTCCATGGTTTGGTTAATGACCTGCAGCATCTCCAACTCAAACTCCGGATCATTACCGAAAGGATAATAGCCGTTACGAAGATAGCTCTGGAACAACGGCAGCGGATGTGCCACTCCAGGTATCTCCGCCATATTCCTAAGCACATCTTCCATTGAATATATCGGGACGTCAATGTCGTGGAAAAGTTTAAGATATTCCCTGAATGACAACCCCTGCAT
>CAKUSF010000090.1 GCA_934678915.1 uncultured Bacteroidales bacterium | reverse complement strand
CCAAGCGGGCGCGTGTATTGAGACAAGCCTGCTGAAATCATGACCAAAAATGAAATTGTTAACTTAACACCCTAATTGCTTATGTTTCTGGTAGTTGTTACATAGCATAATTGCATCATTTAATTTCTTGTATATGGCATTCAGCATAGTTGCGATGATTTTTTGCTCTTTTATACAAGGAAAGCGATGTTTAGTATTGAAATAATCATTGACGGAGATGTTGAGCAAGCCGTGATTCCTTGCGCCTTCTCCTGCAATGTCTGCTAAACCTCTATGCCACTTGGTGGATTCAAAATAGTATGCAAGATAGTCTGGGTCAACGATAGACTCATTTACCTTGAAACATATGTACAAAGTAGAGAGTACCCCCTCGGGATATCTTTCCAATCTTTTAACTGTGCCCCAATCATAACCGGCTGAATAGCTTCGATTATATGCAAACTCCCCTTTATGTAGCAAGTAATATCCTGTAAGATTTTCACTTGCCACTGATTTGTTAAAAAAGGTTCCTTGATCGACCAATCCATATTGTGCCGCAATGGTTAGGACTAACGAACATTGATTGTCCCTGTTTTTCATAGTTACACGCGAACAAAATTCTTTCAGACAATAAGTTGATAATTGATCCGTGAAATTCTCAAAGCGTAATGACGGTTCATTTTGTTCGGGGGAACAGAATACCCTTTCAATAATCGCGCACTTCAACTTCTTCAAATCCTCAATGAGCCCGGTTTGGGTTGAGATACGTTCGTCAAGAAGAGATAGTAATTTTGATATTTTCCTCTGTTCTGCCAAACAAGGATTGACGGTTTTGACACCCTTTAGGTGTTCTCCATAAAGATGCACAACAGAAACACCTTGTGCAACTTTTGCTATATCATATTTGCGTTTGCCATTTAATTGATAGCTAATGAAAGATCCATCGTGGTTATGCAATCGTATGATATTCAAATCTCCACCCAAGAGGATGCCATCTTTAATAACACATCGAGCCGTTGCTATATCCTCTGCTGTTTCTCCTGAGCATGGGATAATAACGTCATTAGCCTTGCTTCTTATTAGTTTTGTGTTATCAATATTAGTCTTACTAATAACTTCTGTTATCGTCTCTGACTTATATTTTGTATAGAGTTCACCATATAAGATGCACGGTTCGCCATTATCTGATAATTGATCTTTGGATATACCAGAGCCTTTGTAAATGTCAGCAATTTCGGATAAGCATTCTTCCTTCCATTCCCCTGTAAACTCCGGGAATCTGAGAGACGGGGCCAAACAGCAATATTTTCTTTAATTATTCGAAATGAACAGCATCTTTGGACAACATTTTCGCACCATAATGTCATCGAACGACTCCTCTTGTCGCTCTTCGACAACGAAATCGCACAAAATCGTCATCCAAGAGTGTAACGAGATCGCTTCGGGAGCATTTGATCCATATAATGCTCCCGTCGTATGCTTTATTGCCATCGAGGGGAGCGATAATGCTTGATTATGCGCCTCTTGATACACCAAACACTCATCATAATATTCCCAATTCATATTCATTGCTTGCAATTATATGGTCAATACTATGTGAAAGTCAACAAGTACAAGGATTCTTGTTATTATGTACCACTTTTAATATTTAAGGATTGTTATGGAGACAAAAAACATCAGAGAGATCGCATTGGCTTGGAAAGATGACAAGCGATGCTATGTAAAGCGGTCAACATTCGCCGCTTATGTGCTTATTCTGGAGAATCACGTTCTGCCTTCATTTGGCGAGTGTGACACTCTGAACGAGAGTCTGGTGCAGGAGTTCGTCTTGCGGAAGCTTGACAGCGGGCTTTGCATCAAAACGGTGAAGGACATTCTAATTGTCCTGAAAATGGTTATGAGGTTCGGTGTGAAGAACGGATGGATGAACTATTGCGAATGGGACATCAAATATCCGACAATGGAAGCCAACAATGAAATCGAGGTTCTGACAGTCTCGAACCATAGGAAGATTCTCGACTTCATCAAGCGGAATTTCACATTCCGAAATCTCGGAATTTACATCAGCCTGACCACGGGGCTGCGCATCGGTGAAATTTGCGGATTGAAGTGGTCGGACATCGATGCCGTTAACGGAACGATAACTGTCAGGCGCACCATTGAGCGCATTTACATCATTGATGGCGAAAGCAAGCACACGGAACTCATAGTCAATACTCCCAAGACAAAGAACTCCTGCCGCGAGATACCGATGAGCAAGGAATTGATGGCGATAGTCAAGCCTTTGAAGAAAGTTGTCAATGAAGAGTTCTACGTGCTGACCAATGAGGAGAAGCCGACGGAGCCACGGACATATCGCAACTACTATCACCGCCTGATGAAACGTCTAGGAATCCCACGTCTGAAATATCACGGACTTCGGCACAGTTTTGCTACACGCTGCATCGAGAGCAATTGTGACTACAAGACTGTCAGTGTGTTGCTCGGCCACGCCAACATAACGACGACCTTGAATCTGTACGTGCATCCGAATATGGAGCAGAAGAAACGCTGCATTTCCAAGATGCTCAGGTCTCTCGGTAAGTAGGCGTAAGAATACATAACGAATATTCTTGAATCCAGTTCCGATTATGGAAACGTATTCTTATCTTGCGCGTAAGATAGAATCTTTAGCATGATGAACAGAATAATATTCATAGCGGCATTACTGATAGGATGCTTGGTTGATGGCGAAGCGCAGGTGAGGAACCGGTACGAGATTTGGTTTGACACACTGACATCGCTTCGCCAGCTGCCAGCGTGGAGTGGGGGGAGAGGCTCCTGAGTTGGAATCGAAGTCGCTTCCTCTTGGCAACGGCAGTATCGGGGCTAACGTGTTCGGCACACCAGACTCTTTTGTCATTTCAATGCCGGGAACTTGAAATCTCGACAATTTGAGCTAATTTTGCCGTGTTATGAACAACGGACTTATAATTCTAGACTTTGACGGTACCCTTTGCGATACCAGAAAAACCATCGTCAGGACCCTTCAGATGACGATGGAGAAACTTTGCCTGCCGGTGGCTGATGAATATTCCTGTGCAGCTACAATCGGACTTCCTTTGAGTGAAAGCTTCAAGACTTTGTTCCCATCGTTGACGGAAGATCAGGCTAAAGAATGCGCTGAGGCCTATAGGGAGATATTCGAGGAGAACAAGAAACTGCTTATTCCAAAGGTTTTTCCTAATGTCCCTGAGACTTTGAAAGAACTCCGCAGAAGAGGTTTCGTGCTGACAATCGCCTCCTCCCGTTCCAATCATTCTCTTTTGGATTTTGTCAGGACTTTCGGTTTTGACGAGGAAATATCCCTTGTACTTGGTGCAGATGACGTGAAAAGAGCCAAGCCGGATCCGGAGCCGGTCCTGCTGACCTTGAAGAAGTTGGGGTTCAGCGCATCGAGATCCTTGGTTGTCGGTGACATGCCTTTCGACATCCTTATGGGCCGCGGTGTTGGTGCCAAAACCTGCGGTGTCACCTATGGCAATTCCTCCCGCGAAGAGCTCCGGACCGCTGGTGCGGACTATATTATTGATGATTTCGCGAATCTATTGGATTTGAATTGGTTGTGACGTTGTTTTGGCATTTTGTCAATGAGGGCAGCGAAAAAAAAGATAAACCAAAATTTTGCACGGTGGACCAAAATTTTGGTTTTTATTTTTCGCTGCTTTGTGTATGAATAGTTAAGTCACTTCGACACATCTACAAGCTTAGTGACCAACCGCTCGTGTGCACTGAACTTCCGGCCACTGATTTTCTAGCCACTGAGCCTGTGGTCACTGAGCTAGCCGAAGTGACCGTCCTAATGGTTCGACAGGCTCACCAACCGGACGGTTTCGCGTCTTTCGAGCCATGTCCTTCGGTCGCTGAGCCTGTCGAAGCGACATGCCAAGACATTTTTCGTCTCGGAAAACCGCAAAAACCTCAAAAATATTTGGTTATATATATATATATATATATTAGTCCCCGCTTTTTTGATACAGAACAAAGAAAGCGGGCACATACAACAGGCGATCCAAAATTGCGGTTCAGACAGGAACCCTTCGCAAAGTACTGAATACGAACCCTTTGGCGGATATGGCTCCACGTTTTGTTCTATCTGCCCTATGATATTTACTATTAATTGACTGGTCCGGAGCCGCTGGTATAGGTTTATTAATTTATGAAGGCTAATAGAGAACAACAGACACTGCCCTATGTGAAACCTGATGTAGAACAGGTCGTTATCGCACCAACGAGTGTACTTTGCTTAAGTAGTGAAACTACGGGACAAAATCCTGATCAACCTAATTACCCATCCTATTAATATCAGCATTCAAAATGAAAAGACAGTATTTAGCTATAGTTGGCGCATTGGCAGCTTTGACAGGGTGTACATCGACCCTCGAACCTACTGAGGAGTCTAAAGGCGAAGGCATATTCGCTACCATCGAACAACCATCCCTGCCGCTCCAGACTAAGAGTTTGGGCTGGGAGAATGATGCCCTCAAGTTCACTTGGGCGAAGTACGAGAACATTGTAGTATTCGGAAACACAGACGCAGCCTTGCTGCGCACCATGTCAGCTGGGACCGAAACCTCAAAACTTGAGAGCAAGGGATTCCAACTCATGGATGATGTCAACTACTATGCATTCATTCCAGCATACAACTTCACCATTACCACAGAGAGTACAAGTATTCCTGTCACTTTCGAGGGCCAGAGGCAGACGGAAAACAACAGCACTGCACACTTGAAGTATTACGACTATGCCTGCGCGAAGGCTGAAAAGGTAGAAGGTTCCAACAGCCTCGAGTTCAACCTCAAGAATCAGGTAGCATGGATTGTGGTAGAGCATCTCCTCACTGAAGACATGGAAGGCGTGACTTCCATCACCTTGTCGACCTCTGACGAACTCTTCACAAGCAGCTGCAAACTTGATGCGACCACATCCAATTACGGGAAGTATGGTAAGAAATTATCTTCCTCTCTGACTCTGAATCTCGGATCAGATAAAGGTAGTGGTCTAGACTTTGTTAATGGAGAATATCTTCGGGCATTCTTCACCACCGCACCGGTTGACCTAAGTGGCAAGGAACTTACAATCACGGCCAACAAGGCAGATGGAACATCTGTTGAACTTCTGAAGAAGACTTTCACAGACTTCAACGTGAATAAGAACTCAACTTCTGTCATCAGAACGAGTGATGCTACTCCTGCTGCCACTGTTGCCACTCTTGACGGGAGGGAGTTCAGTAGTCTCGAAGGTGCAATCGCTGCAGCGGAGAATTACGGAAAACAGTCAACCATCACTTTGGCAGGTGATGTCACAGGCTCCTTCACGATAGCCAACCCAATGAGTAGAGGGAAAGAAATCATTCTTGATCTCAACGGGTATAGCATTACTGCTGAAAACGAAGACGAATCCGCCATCATAGTCAAGCAAGGTGATGTTAGGCTCAAGAACGGAACCTTGGAATCAAACAAATATGTCGGTGTCAAATTCGACCCGCAGGCCAAAGGCGCAAGAGTCTATCTTGTCGATTGTACTGTAAACTCTGATCAGGGCGCAGTCATCACCAGCACTGCAACTGGATGCCAGATCTTCATTAACGGTGGATCATTCACCGCAACTAACAACGCAGTGATTGCCGGTAACGGCAGCCCAAAGTACGCAGGCACCCAAGAAGCCAGAGACAAAGGCAATACGATAACCATCAGTGCTGACAGCAAGGGTAACGTCCCTGTATTCAACGGCTCTGTTGTCGATGCAGACGCTGTAGCCTGCGGCCTTTACTCCCCATGGAAGGATAAGATCACCATTAATGCCGCTAAATTCAACATAACGAATGGCGTAGGCATCCTCAGCCGCGGTGGTCAGATTACCGTCAACGATGCTGAAATCAGCGTCACTGGCGGAGAGCGAGTTGGCTACGTTGCTGACGGCAAAACGAAAGTGCCATGCAAGACGTTCTACAAGGACTCTAATTGCGGCTACCCTGACATAGAGAACGCTGATATTGACATCAAGGGTGGAATGTATTCTGACGATGCAGGGAAGCCTTATGTGCCAGCAGACGGCTATTCTTATGAGTCTACTGGCGAAACACCGCTCGCCTACAAGGTGGTTACCAACGAGACGAGACTCACCGAGGCGGTCTCCACTGTCGAGAAATACGGTACCGTCACCATCGATTATCATGTCTCCCTCAGAAATCAGCTGAAGATCCAGAAGGATTTCACCCTGACTCTGTTAGGTGGTGCATCTAATAGTGCATATATAGAGGGTGACTGCAAATCCCCTGTACTGCACTTCTGCCAGGATGGTGGCAAAAACACCATCACCGGACAAGGGACTATCTTCGGTGGTGCCGACAGCGATGCGGCAATCCTAGTCAATGGCAAGGGACAAACGCTCACCATAGACTGCGAAAATGAGAACGACCTCCAGATTACGGGCGGAAATTCAAGTGATTTCGCTTCAGCCATCACAATCTGGGACGGTAAACTGGTGATCAACAACGGCACATTCATCTCCGGAACTGACGCGAGCGGCAATGACAGTCCAGCAATCTACCTTATGCCGATGGATCAATATGATGCGCCAGAGCTCGAAATCAACGGTGGAGTATTCTGTCCGGCAATAGGCAGTGGCGGTAGTGCAAAGTACCTTATCAACTGTTCTGATCCTGACATCGCACGATGCAAGATCACCATCAAAGGAGGAATGTTCATCGGCTTCAACCCAGCGGCAAGCACAGGTGACAATATCTATGGCAAGCCTGCCAACTGGGTCGCTGATGGCTATGAGTCGGTAGAAAGCACAGAAGAACCTGGCACTTGGATTGTCCAGAAGAAGAAAATCTGACTTTGATTGACACTCTTATTGAGGCCGCCTTTTCCGGGCGGCTTCTTTTGTGTCAAGGTGAATGGTGTTGGCCAGCCTTTTCTGAGCTTGTCGAAGAGACCGTCCTAATGGTTCGACAAGCTCACCAACCGGACGGTTGCATAAACAGGTGATTTTGCTCCAGTTGAGTAAAAAAATGACCGCAGCGGTGTCATTTCTTGATGAAAACGCTGCCGTCGGGTTCAGCTTCCGGGAGTGAAGGCAACAATTAACCTTAAAAATAAGAAGTAATATTCCGGAATTGTTCTGGTGGCAGGAGGGCTATGGCGGCCATTCTCCCGGACAGGGCGCGCGAAGCGCGTAGGCCGCCATAGCCCTCCTGCCACCAGAACCCTCGACCGGAAAGACCTCACGAAGTCACATCGCGAAAAAGCCACCGACATCAGTCACTATTTCCCACTCGGAATGATAATCTTGTAGGTGTGCCCAGCCTTGTTGAGCAGTTTGTTGTCCCGGAGCCAAAGATTGGCCTCTTTCAGTTGGTAATAGCTTACACCGTGCTCCTCTGCGAAGTCCACCAGATTGGCAATTGAACCGCTGACTGTCACTACTTCTTTTGGAGAATAGCAAGGGTACTTCTCGAAATCCTTTACATTGAATCCGAAAGCAGAAGGATTCTCGAAGAACATCTTCGCTGAAAGGACCCTGAACATGTACCGGGAAGTCTCCTCGACTAGCCAAAGATCCATCGCTGACTTCTGTCTTTGGTCGGAAAGACGACGGGATATTCCTCCTTGTCCGGCATTGTAACTAGCCGCGACTGTCATCCAATCCCCGTACTTCTCGTAGGCCCTGCGGAGATATTTGCAAGCAGCTATCGTCTCTTTCTCAATGTTGTAGCGCTCGTCCACCTCACTATCAATGACAAGACCATATTCCTTGCCAGTGGTCTTTGTGAACTGCCAGAGACCCGCTGCCCCTGCCGAGGAATATGCCTTCGGGTTGAGGTTACTTTCGATTGCCATGAGGTACTTCAAGTCTTCCGGGATTCCGTTAAGCCGGAGTATAGGTTCGACAATCCTGAAATAGCGGTCGGACTTCTTGAGCATCAGGATAGAGTTAGAATGCATGTATGTGAACGAGATCAGTTCCCTGTCCATCCTTTCGTAAAGGTCACTCCTGTCGAACCGCACTGTGTCCCCCGCGAAAATTATCTGCCTTGGAACCGAAGGTGCTCGAAAGTGAAGTTCTTCCTGTGGATATACTTGAGCCGAGATCATAACAGCGGCTCCAAAAGCAAGCGCGGTGAGTGAAAATATTCTTTTAAGATTCATTTGCTTCATGAGTTTTCTGAATATGACAAATTTAGTGAAATGACATGGTTCGAGAAAGAAGAAAGGCTAAAAATAGCTATCTTTGTCACCAAACCATTACTGAAATGAAAAAGATATCCCTCTTCATGCTTTTGCTAGGCATCTTTGCTTTCTCAGCCAATGCCCAGACACCAGATGATTCCTATTATGTGGCGGCTTATGTCTGGCCATCATGCCACAATGATCCACG
>CAKUSF010000089.1 GCA_934678915.1 uncultured Bacteroidales bacterium | reverse complement strand
AATCTTCACACCCTCTCAGAACCCGGAAACCAGCGGAAACTATGACCATAAATATTCAATTAACTTAACACCCTACTAAAATAAAGACGCTCTATTGTTACAATAATCCTATAAAGTCTCTCAACTTAAAGAATAACTCAGATTTACAAGATTTAATCTGTGATAATTGCGGCCTGTCAGGAGTCTTAGACCTTAACAACAAAAAAAATCTTTGGAGAGTAATATGTACTGATAACAATCTCACTGCAATACCAATCAAGAATTATACAGAACTTGAGATCCTCACTTGTTATAGGAATAACATCAGCGTTCTGGATGTGTCAAAATGTTTAAACCTCAAAACATTATATTGTTCATCCAACCCATTAAAGACACTTTATGTCTACGAGGGTCAAACCAACAATTTAAATCTTGATGTCCCATCCACCACGAACATCGTTGTTGGCTCTGAGCCGAGTGAAGATGAAGTGTTCTCGGTGACACCTACTCTGTTCGACATTGACGGCAAAGAGCAGGACATCTCAATGACCGTGACGGCAAACATGGACTACTCCGTTAATTCCATGCCGGAGTGGATCAGCAAAAAGTCAGAAAACTCCGGAGCGTACACATTCACGGTGAGCGCAAACACGACATCATCTGCCCGAAGCGGAGAGATCATATTCAAGAATGTCAACAACTCGCTACTGACAGTGACGGTCAAGCAGGGAATCCAAGCCTATACTTCAACTGACTACAGCCAGGACGGACAGGTGACCAAGATCCACTCGGCTTCTGTCGGCAAAGGAATAGACGTGGTCTTCGTCGGAGACGCGTTCGCTGACAAGGACCAGGAGCTTTTCAACAAATATGTCGAGCTCGGCAAGGAGGCGTTCTTTACCGAGGAGCCGTTCAAAAGCACAAAGGACAGATTCAACATCTACAGGATTGGCTCTGTCTCGAAAAACGGGATCATCTCTCAAGAAGGAGGTGATACAAAATTCTCTTCCCAATTCGGACAAGGGACACATATAGAGGGTGATAATGAAGCTATTTTCAGTTTTGTAGGCGAAAAGCTGCCATCTGTAGATCTTAAGAAGACAATCATCTTCGTAATCATCAATAAGGTCAAATATGCTGGAACCTGCCACATGTACAGTAACAACCAAACGGTCTGCTACGTTCCTCTCTGTAAAAACGAGGCCGAATACGCCCAGACACTCCGTCACGAAGGTTGCGGGCACGGATTCGGAAAACTGGCTGATGAATATTTCTATTCATCACAAGGCACTATCCCTACCGAAATGAGTGCACAGCTTAAACAGTGGCAAGGATACTCCTATGGCTTCTACGAGAATGTCGATCTGACATCTGATCCAAACACTATTCACTGGTCGAAATTCATCTCCGACTCAAGATATTCAGGAAAGGTGGGAGTCTATGAAGGCGGCTACACCTACGCCTACGGAGTTTACAGGCCAACCGAGTACAGCATCATGCGTTACAACACGGGTGGATTCAACGCCCCATCTAGAGAGGTTATCTACAAGAAAATCATGAAGTTCTCCGAAGGTGACACTTGGACTTACGACTACGAGACATTCGTGGCATTCGATGCAACGGCAAGAAGTGCAGAGGCTGTCACCAAAGCTGCTGCCCAAAGTGCTGCCGTTGACAAGTCCAACTTCATTCCTCTAGCACCGCCAGTGATGATCATGGTTAACGAATGATGTCAAAGTCAAGAATATTCACGCTTCTGTCTCTCGCTCTTGGAGTAAGTTCACTCTCCGGTGCTCAAAACAATAGTTCCTTGCACTGGAGCCTTGAGTCAAACGATGTCTGGTACACGGACAGGAACGACTACGGCTCCAACAACTACCTTAAGCTGGACTGGTCTAGAAAACGTTTTCAGGTCGGCATGCAGGCAGAGTGGCATCCTCAGCCTCTTCTTGGCTACGACGAGGGCAGCAAAGGATTCTACTTGCCGGAGAAGTATATTCGTTACAATGCCGAGAACATCAACATCACCATCGGTGACTGGTACGACCAATTCGGTTCCGGGCTTCTGTTCCGCTCATGGGAAGACAGGGCGCTTGGAATGAACAACTCGGTCGGAGGGGCTAGGCTAGAATATTCAAAAGGAAAAATCGGGACAAAGCTCGTGTGGGGATTTCCAAGACATCTGCGGGGATATTCAGACACTCAGATTCTTGGGGCAGACATCACTCTCTCGCAGATAAGTCTGTTCGGAGGCGACCTAGGATTGGAGTTCTCCTTTCTGGAGCGTTTCGAGAAAGGACTCCCCTACTACCTTGAGGAGGATTGGACAAAAGTCAACGTGCCGAAGAACAACGCCTCATGGTCTGTAGGGGCTAACTACGCCATAGGAGGATTCTACATCAAAGGTGAATATTGTGGGAAGCAGAAGGACTGGCATGACTTTTCGGTCAGCGGTGTGGAGAATCTTCACGATGGGGACGCGTTGTTGTTTGAGAGTGGACTGTCCTTCGGCAGAATCAGTGCCGTGGCTTCGTTCAGACATCTCCAGAACATGACCAACAAGGCCTTCAGAACCAACGGGACATTCATCTCAAACACCCTGAACTACATCCCGGCCCTTTCCCTTCAGCACACCTACATGCTTTGCACTTTGGAACCGTACTACCCTAATTCCGATGGAGAGGACGCGTGGCAAATCGATCTGCTCTACAAGGCGAGCAAAAAGGGCAGGTTTCACTTCAACTACAGTGAGGCACATAGCCTAAAAATGTACCACGAACTCGGCAAAAGGGCGCTGCTTTTCAGAGACCTCAGTGTCAAGTACGAGCGTAAGTGGAACCACCGTCTGAAGTCCGTACTGTTTCTGAATATTCAGGAAAGTTCTCCGTCACACGGGCTGCACAGGATGACAGAGGTCCGGAACACGGCTGTCGCTGATGTGACCTACCGCTTCTCTGACAGATTCTCCATGCGCGGGGAACTTCAGTACCTTTACAGTGCGGAATCCGAAAAGGATTGGTGTGCCGCCCTGCTTGAGACTTATTTCACAAAAGGATGGTCACTGTTCGCCAAGGACATGTACAATCACGGTTCCAGCAAAGTACACTACTATCAGGCCGGTGTCGGCTACAGTCGTGGCCACTACCGGGTCAGCGCATCTTTCGGGCGGAACCGCGAGGGAATGGTCTGCTCAGGTGGAGTATGCCGCTGGCAACCAGGATTCACAGGCGGAAGCCTTTCAATCTCAATTGTTTTCTGATGAAACGAATATATTCATTGATAATTTGTATCGTGACTTTGGCTTTACCGCTTGCGATAGTCTCATGCCAAGGCATTCATTCGGATTGGGAAGAATATCAGAAGGCTCCCGAACCAGAGCCTGAGCCAGAACCGGGAAGCGTTGAGAACTGTGCCCTTGTGTTCTATTTCACAGGAACATGGTGCACCTACTGTCCGAACATGTCCAAGAGCCTGAACAAGGTCAACGAAAGGCTTTCCGGACGGCTGATAACTGTCAGTGTCCACAAAGGCGACATTTTCAGCGTAGGATTCGAGAGCGATTTCTGCAAACAGTTCTCTGTCAAAAGTTTCCCTTCCGCCATCGTCAACTACGAATCTACAGTGTTCGGCAACAACGAGGACATTCTCTACGAGGCCGTCAGCAGACATTTGGAATCCGTAAGGAAACCGTGTTCAATAACCATAACGCCAGACGCATACTCCAGGAACAAGGCCCAAGTGGCAGTGAAGATTGCGGAAAGCGGTAAGTATAGAATCTTCGCCGCCTTGATGCAGGACGGGATCAAGGGCTTCCAAGTCGGGCAAGGCTCCGACTACACCTTCAACAATGTGGTCAGAGCCTTGGCGACATCGCCGGACGGTGACCATTTGCTTGCCGATGACGGTCGAGAGACTCTTCCTGAGGGAATGACCGTCAATCTGAATATTTCAGTGTCCTACGATGACGCTGACGACTGCTATTGGACCGTGGCCGTCCTCAAGGAGAATGACAAAGGAATATTCCTCGTCAACAATGCGGCCAAAAGCCTGCATTGATAAAAGATGCGGCCGCAAGCGTCATCGCCAACGGCCGCATAAATTAATGATGTGCTGACATCAGTCAACCTTGATCTTCAATGAATATTTCCCCGCAGACATTGTCTTCGGCTTTCCGTTTGAGGCCGTCACTGTGGCAGTTGTACCTTCCGGGACCTCGATTGTCAGGGTTGCCACATGCGACTTTGCGGACTTCCTGCTGAGAGAGACACGGATCATTCCGAAGTGGGTCTCAAGAGATGCCGACGCTGTTTTCAAAGACCCCATCTGAGGCTTGACCGCGAAAGTCTTGAAGCCCGGAGCAGTCGGCTCGATTCCGCAGAGTTTCTGACTCAGGATTGTCAGCGGACCACCGCTCCAAGCATGGTTGATTGTACCGCCACCGAAGCCCTCGCTGCCTATTCCCCACCCCTCGAACAGGGTTGTGTAGTCGTACTTGAGCATCTTCGCATAGCGGGACTTCATCCTTTCGATGGCAAAGTCACCGTGTCCCATCTTGAAGAGAGCCTCAAGGACGTACTTCTCCATGTAAGGGCTTGCGTGGTACTCCTTTTTAAGGGTCTCGAACAGAGCCGGATACTTGTCAGCAGAGGCAAGGCCGGAAACGATGGCCATGGCCTGAGCGCGGTCGTCAGTCTGCTTCTTGTAGTTCGGATCACGGTAGGCAGAACCTGTCCAGTACTGTGAGTCAAAAGCATCGGCGATTCTTTTCATCAAAGCTTCGAGCGTCTCGACATCCTTCTGTTTGCCGAGAATGCGGGCGAATTCCTTTTGAGACTTAAGAGCGAGGTAATACCAACAATTGGTAAGAACCTCCAAGTCTATGTCATCGCCCCAGTCGCCCCAGTTCCAATCACCTGGACGGACTTTCAGAAGTCCATTATCATGGAATCTCCAGAGACCGCTTCTGAACAGATAACGCTCGACTTTAGGATAGACTTCCGCCACAAAACTGCTGTCACCGCTGAACCAGTACTGAGTGTGGAAACCGTACCAACCTACGGAGGCAAGCATCTGAAGAGGAAGTTCGCTCACACGGTTGCCGGCAGGCACTGGGGAATAGAGCACTCCGTTGGCCGCTTGCCAGTTCACAAGTTCAAGAATGCCCTTTCTGGCAAGCAGCTGACCAGAAGGAGACAACGCATAGAATGCCTCTCCCAACTCGTTCACCTCGTCTCCCCACCACTGGGCGCGCTCACGGTCAGGGCAATCCATATAGGTGTCGCGCATGGTGATGTAAAGGGTTCTGGCTGAACGTTTCCAAAGCTCATTGAGGAACGGATCCTCGCACTCGAACGAGCCTGAAAACTCAGTGTCGTAGCCTGTCTCACGGTACTTAAGGTCAAGAACCTTGACTCCGGAAGGCACTATGTACCAGACCTCGTGACCGTTCATCCAGCCGAGGTTCTCATATTCCTGAACGCCACCACGGGTGATATACTCAGCGCGGACATTGTTCTCGCTGCCACCGCGATAGTTGTCGGTCATGATCTTGACCATCTCTCCCCCGTTTGCCTCGACCTTGATATAAGGCGTGATCTGGGCATTGTAAGGCAGTTTGCAATAGACGGTGTCGTTGGATTGACGTACAGAGACATATTCCTTAAGCCCGTAGTCCTTCCACATCGGAATCGGGCGCTCCACAAGTTCGCCCATCGCTGGCCACACCATCTCGTCAACATTGGCTGCGCCATACATCTTCTTGCGGACATCGAAGCCGGGCATATTCCATCCCTGCTGCTCCTTACGCGCATCGAAGCGTATGTTGCTCTCCGGAAGCCTGTAGTTCGGATGAGGTGCATCCGTGCTGCTATAAGCCGGATTAGGGGCGCAGAGCCAAGTGTTGTCTGAAAGAATTTCCAATTCTGGAGAGACAGCTTCGAAGATCAAAGCTGCCTGTCCGCTGTTATTATGGCTGAACCCTTGTTTGCCGAAATGCCAAAGCAGAATGGCAATCGTGTTGTTTCCTTCTTTTAGGAAAGGAGCGATGTCCACTTTGTCATAGTATGTCCCGTTCGGGAAAGGTCCGCGCTTAAGCCCGCCCTCGAAGACCACGAGATCTCCGTTGATCCACATCCAGTACTTTGAGTCAACGGCAATCTTTGCCACAAGTTTGTCTGGAAGTTTAGTGACATCGACTTCCTTACGATAGGAAATCCAAGTGTTAGTTGTACTTTGAACCCACGAATTTGTGATCCAATGGGCCTTCCAGTCGGAACGAGACTCCGCACTTGACAAGGAGGCCGCAGCAAGGGTCAGGACTGCCGTTATGGCTACCTTTCTGATGAGATTTGACACTTTCATTGACATATTCATTGATTATTATTTTCGTGATCAACAGCCACCATTGCATTAGCGGAATAACGCACCGTGCAAAGGGGATGACAAATATAGTCATTTTCGTCGATGAAATCGGGCAGTTCGTCGATTTGAGTTTAATATAAACCACCATAAAGCTAGTTTCGCAGCCGGATTTTGATTATCAATGAATATGAAAAAAGACGTTACCATCATTATCATCACTGCTCTGGCGCTCATCTGCATGACCACTGGAGCACAAACTAAGAAATGGTCTTTGCAGGAATGCATAGACTATGCAGTGGAAAACAACATTGCCCTGCGCCAAAGCAGGAACGCCCATCTTGCCGGACTTGAAGACACGTATCAGGCCAAGGCGGCCATGTTCCCATCACTCAACGCCTCAGCCAGCCAAGGAATCACGAACAGGCCATTTTCCGAAAGCGGGAACAGCACTGTAATCGGCTCGGATGTCTACAGTACATCAAAGGCCACAAGCTGGTCAGGAAACTATGGGCTGAACGCAGGGATGACGCTATTTAGCGGTGGAAGCCTTCGCACAGCATTGAAGCAAAGCAGATTACAGAACTCGACAGATTCGTTGTCAGTGGAAGAAAACACTAACGATGTCGTTATTTCAATCGTGAAAGCTTACATGCAGTGCCTCTACGCAAGTGAAGCCGTTAAGGTTAGCGAAAGCACTGCCGAGGCATCCAAGGCTCAACTTGACAGAGCGGTCGAGCTCAAGAACGCTGGCGAAATCAGCAAGGTTGACGTAGCTCAACTGGAAAGCCAGCACGCAAGCGATCTCTTTCAAATCACATCCGCCAAGGCAACACTTGACAACTACAAGCTTCAACTCAAGCAACTTCTAGAACTCGGAGTCAGCGATGAGATTGAGCTTGAAGAACCTACGGATGATGAAGCAGGAATCCTGAGACTGCTTCCCGCCAAGGAGGAAGTCTATGCAAACGCCCTAGAATCAATGCCGGAGATAAAGAAAGCCGGACTTAACGTAAAGGTTGCTGATTTAAGCATCAAACTAGCAAAATCGACATATTCCCCTACACTCTCCGCTACAGCTAGCCTCGGAACAACCAATGTCTCCGGAACGAGCGATTCTTTCGGCAGCCAACTGGAGAAGAACTTCAACGAAAGCATCGGCTTGAGTCTCCAGATTCCTATCCTTCAAGGCAGGAAGGCCAAGACAGCTGTCAACAAGGCGAAGATTGAGGCTGACAACAGCAGACTGGAGCAAATGAGCGTGGAAAAGGCTCTGCTCAAGGAAGTTGAAGACACGTATCTTGAGGCGGTTTCCGCACAGTCCAAGTACACTTCTGCCAAAGAACAGGCTAAGTACGCTGAGCAGAGCTACGAACTCACAGCCGAGCAGTTCAACGTTGGAATGAAGAACACGGTGGAACTCATAACAGCCCAGAACAACCTTCTGAACGCACGTGTCCAGCTTCTTCAATCAAAATACACCGCATTGATGAACAATGCGTTACTCGATATCTACCAAGGAAATTATAATATTAAATGAATATGAAAACCAAGACTTTATGGATTATTGTCGGAGCCATCTGCGCTACCGTAGCGCTTTGGCTGATCTTCCGTCCGACCGGAAATGAAACGGTCACGCTTGAGACCGCAAAAGCGGAAAGGATCAACATTTCAAACTCCGTCACCGCCACAGGAACAGTCGAGCCAGTCACAAAGGTAGAGGTCGGCACACAGGTGTCCGGAATCATTGACAAGCTCTACGCCGACTACAACGACATCGTCAAAGCCGGCCAGGTCATCGCTGAGATGGACAAGGTAAACCTACAGGCTGAACTTGCGTCATCACAGGCGCAACTCTCCGCTGCAAAGACTGAGTTCGAGTACAGGGAGAAGGAATATAACCGCATCAAGACCCTGCACGACAAAGAGTTGGTCAGTGATGCCGAATATGACACTTCATACTATCAGTACGAAACCGCAAAGAATTCGTACAGCCAAGCACAGGCGTCTATCACTAAGGTAAAACGGAATCTAAGCTATGCGACAATCACGTCTCCTATCGATGGAGTTGTCATAAGCAGAGCTGTGGAAGAGGGACAGACTGTGGCCGCAGGATTCGAGACACCTACTCTGTTCACGATCGCAAAGGATCTCACGGACATGGAGGTCATCGCTGACGTGGACGAGGCCGACATCGGACAGGTCAAGGAAGGACAGAACGTTATCTTCACTGTCGATGCCTATCCGGACGATGTGTTCAA
>CAKUSF010000088.1 GCA_934678915.1 uncultured Bacteroidales bacterium | reverse complement strand
AAGGAGCGTCTGCCCTACTAAAGGCAGATGCTCCTTTTTTTGAGATAATGCGGATGACGTACTCTTGACAAGCCGCTCCCAGCTCTCAAGCATATTACGACAAAATTCAAAATGTATTTTAAACTCCAATTCAATTTTAGCTTCGGAGAGCGCCTTTGCACAGAGTGCAAGGAAGCAGCTCGAAAACCTGTCTTTGTCAGAGGCCATTTCAGAATGGTCGGTGGCAGGAAGGTTTACGTGAGAGGCCATTACCGTAAGCGGTAAGAGGTGACTCTGATCAGTGATTCCGTCCGCATAGGGGCCGCTCCAGATTATTGGGGCGGCTTCTTTACAGGCTATGAGCGCAAACTCTTTCATCAACTTCGAGAATATCTTCCGGGTCTGACACTATAGAATCTTTTCCGTTCCGCAGTAGACGGCTTTGAGAAGATAGAGATAGACTACACCACCCCCTTTGCCAGAAACCACAGAATTATCATCCGAATCTTTAGGAGTCCATGTCTTATTGGTCGCATCTATGTGTTTTTCCTGAGATTCATCCAAATAGAGTATGATCTGTCCTTTAGGAGATATACCGTTAAAAGCATAACAGTGAACATCTTTGAAAAACTTTGATTTCAAGTGGATTTCCGTTAGTTTAGGCAATGACACAAAGGCATTCTCTCCGAGTGTCACGACATTCGGGCAATCTATGATTCTCAGTTCAGGACAGTTGTATACAGAGATTATCTGGGCACTCTCGTATTTTAGCTCTGTTATGGGCGTTTTATTAAAAGCGCTCTTAAGATTAACGACCTTCGGAAGCTCTGGGGTCTTTGCGAGTTTGGAACAGTTCATGAACGCATATTCAGCATTCTCCACATTCGCAAGACCTGAAACCGAGACCAAATCAGTACATCCAGCAAAAGCGCAATTGATGTTGACCACATCATCGGAACCGATGAAAGTCTTGAGTTTGCTTCCTGCACCGCTTACGGTAGAGCCGATTTCAATTACAGAGCTAAAACGCAAGTTATAGACTTCCTCAGCACCGGAAACATTATCCAGAGTGACGTCCATCAGACTTGTGACACCTTTGAGCCCACTCATGTCCAGATAGGTGACATCGTTGTCACGGACGTAGGCCGCGATGACAGCGAAAGCCTCAATGGTCTCCTCAGACATGCCGAGACACAACTCAGTCGTGTTGTCAAACTCACCGGTCAAAATCAGTTTGCCGTCCACGCAGCAATCATCAAGCAATTCCCGCGTTATCATGTCTGCAAGCGACTTCTTAGCGGAAGGGTTGGCATCATTCCAGGCCTTGAGCTCCGTGCGCAGGTCAGAGATGCTCACCGGCTGCGGAGACTTGGACGCCTCAAAATCAGTATTTTCACCGCCCACGTTGCTGGAACCATCCCAGTCCGCTATGGCCACGTTCACGATTTCCACCTTGTCGTTGCCGACTTTCACATTCATATTATAGGCATTACCAAGCTTGAATCTGTCGTCAAAGCCGCCTGCCGGGGTGAACCGATAATCCTTACCGTCGGAGAGGGTGAAGGTGAGCATCTCCTTCCCGTCAAAGCTATGAGGAAAGAATATGACCTCGCAGGCGAGTTTCCCGTCAGCCGAGCAGTCGTGCATCTTGATGCTCACGGCATTGGCACTCACACTCGACGCCACACCGACAGCACTCGGCTTGTCGCGAAACCAGATCGCAGCCTTGTCAACCGACCCGCGGAACAGCGCCTCCCGAATGGAAATATCCTTACCCTTGAACTCCGTGCCGAGGGTGATGTTCACCGTAAGCTTGACGAGGGCGTGCTTAAACTCAATGTTCAATTTCTTGTCAGTCAACCCTGTAGCCGGATCGAAACCCTGCATCGGACACCAGAGAAGATCCGCAGCATCAAGCCCCTCCGACTGGTCGAGAGGAATCGTGAACTTCACTTCGCTGGGATTGTCCTCCCCCGCCACATAAGGAGCGTAGGCATAGATGCCGTCAAGCTTCGTCGAAGCGTCTTTCCAAAGCATCGGGGTCGAAGCGGTCCAGTTGTTGGAGCCGTCATTCTCCCAGAGGTAATTGTTCTGGGAATATTTCTCCCCGTTACCGTAGTCCAAGAAAAGACCAAGGGTGCTTCCTGAATATGGTGCCGCATCGGCACGCGTCTCAGGAGCCTTTGTCTCCAGCGCGGAGACAGTCGTGCTGATACGAACTATACCGTCCTCCGGGAAACCGCCACTCGCTGGGACCGGAGCCTTGGTGCAGGACGCGAGTGCCGCGGCAGCGAGAAACAGAACCGTGTATAATGATATATTCCTCATAATCAATTAGCTTCTTCAATTTTGGTAATATCCACACCCTCCGGATAAGAGGCAACTGCTTTGAGAGTCTTTGTACCGGCCTTCCTGTATGTACACTTGTCTGTGACCGTGATGGAATTCTGGATCTTTCCTATGAAATATCCTGTAAATTCAATATCTGTGTCATTGTTACAGTCCTTGTCCACGTCCATATAGCCCTCGAACTTGAGACCGGAAATAGTGGCAACGCGGACCTTTCCAAACATTCCTCCAACGTGGCACTCATTGCCGCCGTACGGCTTGCAGGAAATATTCCCATAAACTGCACAGTTCTTGACTATGGTATTGTCGTAACTATATCTCATTTCAGCAACAAGTCCGCCCACACTACTTTCTCTGGACATATTACCGCATTTAATGTCCGCATAAGACACACAATCAGAAATCACAGGCTCTCCGGCATCAAGGAGGCCGGCAATCCCGCCCACAGTGCCATCACCACTGGAAACCACACCCCGCACAGTGCAACCTTCGATAGTGATATTGCCATCATTAATGAATTCTCCTCTTCCAATTATGCCTCCGGAATAATTCCCATAGCAATCCACATTCACCTCACAATTGGAAATTTTATTTTTTCCAACTATGTAACCTATCAGCCCACCGGAATAGACATATTTGACATCAGATTTTACAGTACCGTCAACTTTACAAGATTCCACCGTGATATCTGCACCAGAAGCGACAAGCAAGGCGGCCCAATATTTAATTTCTCCTGAGACTTTGCCGTTTCTCAAGATAAGATTGCTGATCGTCGCGCCACTAGCCACCCCAAAAAAGCCCGCACAATCGTCACCGGCACTAGCGTTGACATTCATGTTAATTATCACCTTCCCATTACCGTTAAAATGTCCCCTGAAAGACTTGTCCTTCCCTATCGGTGTCCAAGGCTGGCCGTTGAGGTCGATGTTGGCATTGAGCTCAATGTATTTATCTTTAAAATCATTTCCTCCATTCACAAGCTCCGCAAGGCAGGCCAACTGCGCAGCGGTGCTTATAACATACGGATATTCCGCACTGCCTTCACCATTTATGCTCTCCACACTCGTCCCGTCCCAGACGCTGTAGCGGTCAGTCACAGTCTCATAGGTCCCGTCTATCGGATCACCGGTGCCCCATGGTGTTACCGTGACGCCTGCGATCTTGACGCTCTCCTTACCCACCGTGAGGTTGTAGGTGTAATGCTTGCCGACCATCATGTCCGCAGGATTCGCTACAGTAAGGCTCTTGCCGGCCACCGTCATCGTGATGAAAGAATTACCGCGATATTTGCAGTCGTTGCGCCCGATCGCTGTGTAAGAATATCCTACCAGACCTGCTGTGCCCGCTGGCTGTGCGACACCTTGCGCATCCCGGATAAATGGAGTCACAGTGATGATTTTATCACCCTGACCGCCATCCCACAGATGCAGTTTCAAGTCCGTGACCTTGGCATCCTCGGAGCTGAACTCATCACCGAAACCGGCAATCACCACGGTGATAAGGGAACGCTGACGCTCAAGAGTGGCCGAGAGAGTCCTGTCATCAGGAATCTTGGTGCATTCGATGTCCTCAGACAGCATGAGATCCGATCTGGTCATCTTCTCGAGGGTTGACTGGTCCTTGAAAAATTCGCCGAAGTCGCTTTCATGGCCGATATGCGGATACTGGATACGGAAGGTGTTCGTGGCATCGGTCTGCCACGTAAGGTAATCCTCACCCTCCGGTATCCACGAGGTGCCGTCGAACACATAGTTGACATACTTGTTGGCTGAGACATGGGTGACCGAGATCTTGTCCCCTTTATTGAACTTGGTCTGCTCTTCCGCTGTGCCCAGCGGATTGCTCCGCGTGACAAGGCCCACTGATGCGTCGATGCGCACCGCTTCAGGATCGGACACATAGCCGTCACCGGCCTGAGGTGCCTTTGTGCAGGCGGCAAACATCGTAAGCAACGCTGCCAGATATACTTTTTGCATCTTCATATCAGTCAGTCTCTATTGTTCCACCATCTACAGTATCCCACTTCGTGGTCGAAACCCCGTCCAGCACCACGGCATCCTTGCCGACACGCAGGGAGAGGTAATGGATATAATTGCCCGTGAACACATATTCCGAAGGGAGAGTCCAGTTGTAGCCCCTTCCGTCAACCTTGAAGTTCAGTTTGAACTGGTCCGCCGCGACAGTCTGGGGTGCGAGGATGCACTCGTACACGGAGGTGCAGTTGCCGGTCTTGTCCGCAGCCGAAGTCCATGAAGCATTGTACGGCTTGACATCGGAAGCATCACCGATGGCCGTTATGGACAGCGCGTCGTCCGAGTCCTTTACGAACCTCACGGTACGTTTCGTGCCGGAAACCACCACGTCGCTGATGATGTCCTCAGCCGGCACACCGGATTGGTTGAACTCCGTGCCGAGTTTGAATGTGATCACAAGATTGCTGAGCATGTGCTGAAAAACTACAGGGAGTTTGCCGTCCTGGAGCAGGTCCGCCGGAGTGACATTGTTCTTGTAATAGAAGAGCAGATCCGAGCCATAATCGTCTCTTTTTTGCTCCGGCTGTACTTCGAATGTGAAATATCCGCTACTCTCGGTATCACTGCACAAAAGCCTGCTGACTCTCGGATCCCAGCCGATACTATAGGTACCCTCCTCACGGCAAGGGGCCATGGCTGCAACACGGACCTTGGTGGTGCTGTTGTACCACAGCATCTTGGATGCAGCCTCTGAAGGGGTCCATTCACCTGAGCCGGAGTCATACGTAAACTTGGAATTATTGTAGTTATATCCATGATCAGCCCCCCAAGGATTCGCCCCCCCCACGAATGTTTCTACCAGCAAATCAAACTCTTTCAGAGACTCCGGAGTCCCGGTCCCGTGGCTGCTGCGCGTTGTCCCGCCGACCTGTGTGGTGACGCGGATAGCGAGGTCTTCCTGACCGCCACCCTCACCGGCAGCCGGCTGTTTGTCGCAGCCCGCCGCGAGCAGCGCAGCCACCCACGCCGCCCCGGCCATCAATAATATTTTGGTTGTTCTGTTCATATTCAACTATATTATCTTATGTCAACATCAGCAGCCTGCCATCCCGCTGAAATTTCGTACGGGAAAGAGCCATTTGCCGAACCAAATGGCCTCGCGAGCGGGTTTGGTACGGCAAAGGTAGGGTTTGCCGTACGGAACCGCAAGAGCTTGCAATTCCGGAAGAAATGCTTATCTTTGTGACGGATTTTTATTTTCATAAAGTTTTGGGCGCTCTCCAAGGCTGAAGTAACGGAGCGTCTGCCAAAACAAAGGCAGATGCTCCTTTTATTTTGAGATAATGCGGATGACGTACTCTTGACAAGCCGCTCCCAGCTCTCAAGCACAGCCATCCCATCCGCATAGGAGCCGCTCCGCACCTTTGGAGCGGCTTCTTTAGCGAGCGGTATGGGAATGGTGAGGGTCATGGATTACTTGATCTGCTTGTCGCCGCAGTAAATGGCTTTGAAACTATTGAGTAGAACATAGTCAGTAGTACCGTCTTTCTGAACGGCTGATGTCTTGCCATCTGCTTTCTTCGGTCGCCATACATAGTAGTCATTAGACTCAATATGTTCTATATTGCTCTCCTGATTAGCATTCAGATAAAGTGTGACCTGATTTATAACCAGCCCACCATTAAAAACCCGAGCATTTACCAAGTCAAAAGATTCTGATGTCAAGTGCAGTTCCTTAAGATTATTCAGTGGCCTTATAGAACCAGAAAATGCTCCGCCTATCAAGTAATTCACCTTAGGGCAATCAATGACTTCAAGTGAGGCGCAGTCGCAAATGGCCAATACTTCAGCATTATCATGCCGAAGCTCCTTAATGGCTGTATTGCTGAATGTATGTCTAAAATTTATCGCCTTAGGCATATCCGGAACTACGGAAAGGCTACGGCAACCATAGAACGCGCTTCTGGCATTGGTCACATTTTCCAGACCGGAGACAGAAACAAGATTATCATTATTTCCAAAACAAGTCTCAATATCTGTGATGTCCGGGGAACCTATAAACTTCTCGAAACTGCCACCATAAAATGACAGGTCATAATCAATATTTCCCACTTGTATATCTCCGGTGATGGCGGTCACTCCCTTAAGTCCACTGAGGTCTACCTCCTTGACATTGTTCGCTTTATTCCGGGCATACATCGCAATCTTTTCAAATGCTGCAATGGTTTCCTCGGACATCCCTTTAGATGCCGGAGTAGTATTATCAAACTCACCGGAGATGATCAGCTTGCCGTTCTTGCAGTTCTCATTGAGCAGCTCCGGCGTTATCATGTCAGCGAGGGACTTCTGGGAACCAGGATTGGCATCGTTCCAGGCAGCAAGCTGCTCGCGGAGAGTAGTCATGCTGATAGGGTCGGAGAGTTTGTCAGCATCCTGCTCGCCGCCCTCACCATTGAGATCAACCTTGACACCCCAGTCGGAGACGGTGATGTCGCCGGCCTCAACCTTGTCCTTGCCGATAGTAAGATTGTAGGTGTAGTGCTTGCCAGCCTCGAATGCAGGGCGGCCGGTGACGAAGAATTCATCTGTCTGATAATCACTATGGTCAGGCTTGGTATAATGTGAGACCGACACTTTCAGGAATTTTGCAGAAGCATCCCCGTCGCAAGGAACAACGATAGCGTGGTAATTACCATCCGTATTATTGTCAGACGGCCCAGGCTTCACATTCACAGGACTTCCGCTCCCGGTACCATCAGAGCTGACGTGACTAAGTCCGGACTGGATGCTCTCCACCAGAATCTTATTGATGATTCTTCCGTCAAACTGATTCTTTAGCCTGTTCTTGTCCACATTGACAGTGACAAGGGCCATCTTGCGCTGCATCACGAGCTTGAGCTTATGGTCGGTAGGAATCTTGTCTTTAGAATCGCAGTCATATTCGCCGGTCATGAAATCAGCCTTCTTGAAATTATCCGCCGCTGCCGCTGAACCGTTTGACCTGCTCTGATCGGTCGGGAGATCGAAACCGTCCTTTGAAGAAGCCGGATACCAGGCCTTGTAGGTGACAGGGGCTTTCCAGACAAGGTAATCGGTTTCAGGCGTAGGAAGCCAATTGTCTCCATCAAACCTGTAAGTCACGGTCTTACTGCCATCATATACGGCAATTTCATCATTTGAGAGAAACTGGGACGGGTCAAAACCACCGCTGCCGTCCGGACTGGTCTTAGTCTGCAACACCGAAGCCTCTATATGTACCGCATCCGGGTCGGAAGCCCAGGTGCGCTCCGGGGCGGTCTTGGTGCAACCGGCGAGAAGGGCAGCGGACGCGAGAATGGCGGCTGCCGTGAGGGGCGCGAGTATGGATATTATGTTGATTTTCATGTCTTTTCCTCCTTTATTCAGTATACAACGAACCTCCCGGCGTCTCAGTCCATGCAGTGGCTGTGAACCCGTCAGCGATCACCACATCCTTACCCACCTTGAGGGTGAGGGTGTAGGCAGTGTTGCCATTCAACGTATAATCCTCCGCCGATACCCACTCGTAGTTCTTCCCGTCAGCCTTGAAGCTGATCTTGAACCCACCCTTGGTCACAGTCTGCGGCACGAGGATGCAGTCATAGACAGAAGTGCAGTTGCCCTGAGCATTCTCAGCCGCAGTCCAGCCCGCGTTGTAAGGCTTGATATCGGAAGCCGTAGTGCCAGACGTGACAGAGAATGAAGTGTAGCCGGTGGCACCCTTGAGCTTGAAATCACGCGCCGTGCCGGAAACAACCACATCACTGATGATATCCTGAGCCGGAACCCCGGAGACATTGAACTCCGTGCCGAGATTGAACGTGACCGTGAAGCGGGTCAACAGATGTGTGAACGCAAACTTAAGCTTGCCGTCCGTACCAAGCAGCTCGCTGACCTTTTTCTTGCCAGAAGCCCAACCAAGATAATCTGAACTGCAGTCATCCTTGGTCTGCACAGCCTGCACCTCAAAGTTGGGGCATTTATTCTCATCGTTGATATTGTCAACCGATACCAAACTCTCAAGACCGACTGACGGGGCGATGGCATAGACAAGCACCTCCGCATCGGATTTGCTCCAGAGAAGCATCTTGTCCGATGTCCAGCCGCCCTCACCCTTTTTGAAAACGGTGTTGGAGTAGGTGTATTTGCTTGCCGGGCTGTTGCTGTCTTCCACGAGGAGATCGAATTTCGTGAGGTTATCTGTGGTATAGCTGCCCTTGGTGGTGGCCACTTCCGGAGCGACACGGATAACGTGATCCGCTGGGAAATTGCCCGCAGACGGCTCCTGCACGGCCTGCTGCTTGCTGCATCCCCCCAAGAGGGTCAGCAGGAGCGCGGC
>CAKUSF010000087.1 GCA_934678915.1 uncultured Bacteroidales bacterium | reverse complement strand
TGAGCCGATAGAGGGATTCGAACCCACGACCCCGAGATTACAAATCACGTGCTCTGGCCAACTGAGCTATATCGGCGATATTTCAATGAGTGCCCCTTTCACAAAGGGATTGCAAAGATAGGTATTTATTTGTATTCTCCAAAACTTTTTCAAGATTTTTTGAAATAATTGATTATCTCTGAATATATGCTTTCGGTGTCAAGGCCACAAATCTCCCTTTGTCTGGCAGATGATGCTTGCGAAATGAATCTGTCAGGTATTCCGAATCCTTTGACTGTGATGTTTAGGTGATTAGAGGCGACATATTCACTTATTTCACTGAAAAGTCCTCCCTTCAGGCTACCTTCTTCCAGTGTTATTATATGACGGTATTCCGGAAGTTCTTCAAGTATGTGGTGGTCAAATGGCTTGAGGAATCTGACATTGAATATTGTCGGCTGCTTTCCGGTTTCCTTTCTCAGCCTGACCGCGGCTTCTTTAGCCCTGTTCGCTACTGGACCCAATGCCAGCACAGCGACTTCTTCTCCGTCTGAGAGCTTCTCTCCTTCCCCTATTTTAAGAGGCTCACGACATGCATCTTTCCAGTCGCATCCTTCTCCAAGTCCTCTTGGGTATCTGATTATAAAAGGTCCATTCTCGATTTCTAGCCCTGTGTACATGAGTCTTTTAAGCTCGTTTTCGTCTTTTGGTGCAGCGATGATTGTGTTTGGGATACATCTCATGGACGAAAGATCGAATGCTCCTTGATGTGTCGCACCATCCTCTCCGACAAGGCCTGCCCGGTCTAGGCAAAGAACAACGTTTAGGTGCTGGAGTGCGATGTCGTGGATGATTTCATCGTAGGCTCTTTGAGCAAAGGAGGAATAGATGACACAATAGGGCTTCATCCCACTGGCTGCAAGGCCGGCAGCGAATGTTGCAGCGTGCTCTTCTGCTATTCCGACATCGAAAAACCGTTCAGGGAATCTTTTCGCGAAATCGGTCATTCCGCTTCCGGTGGCCATTGCTGGAGTGATGCCGACAACCTTCTTGTCTTTTTCTGCAAGTTCGCACAGAATCTGCCCGAACACATCTTGGTAGCGTGAGGCAGGATATTCCTTTGCCGGTCTTTCGCCTGTCTCTGGATTGAATTTGCCTGGTGCGTGCCAAGTTGTAGGATCTGATTCAGCAGGTGCGTATCCTTTCCCTTTTACTGTACAGGCATGGAGAATCTTGGGACCCTTTATGTTCTTTAGCCTTTGTAGAGTCTGCACTACTTCTTCAATGTTGTTCCCGTCAATAGGTCCGAAGTACCTGAATCCGAATGCTTCGAACAGATCCCCTCCGGAGGGGGTGACAAGTCCGGACTTCGTTTTGCGTACCAGACGTTGGATTCTGTTTCTGAATTTGCCGGCTCCTAGTTTCTCCCAAATGTGGGTCTTAATCCGATTATATGCCGGATCTGTGGTCAGCTTCAGGAGGTAGGAATGCAAGGCTCCTCTGTTGTTGTCAATGGCCATGTCGTTGTCGTTCAGCACGACAAGCAGGTCAGAGCCACTGTCTCCAGCGTTATTCAGGCCTTCAAGTGCGAGGCCTCCGGTCATCGCCCCGTCACCGATGACGGCCACAACCTTCTCTCCAGAACCAGTAATCCTCGCGGCTTCTGCCATGCCGAGAGCGGCTGAGATAGAAGTAGAGGCGTGTCCGGCTCCGAAAGCATCGTAGGGACTTTCGTCTCTGTTTGGGAATCCGCTGATTCCATCCTCCATTCTATTCTTTTTAAACGCTTCTTTTCGGTCCGTGAGAATCTTGTGGGCGTAGGCTTGGTGGCCTACATCAAACACCAGTTTGTCCTTTGGAGTGTCGAATACATAGTGCAGACCTACAATTAGTTCGACAGCTCCGAGGCTTGAGGCTAAGTGCCCTGGGTTCTCGGAGCAACACTGAACGATGTAGTGCCGTGTTTCCTCGCAAAGAGTTTTCAACTCTTCTATTGTAAGTCTCCTGACATCATCAGGAGAATTGATCTTGTCTAGAATCATAATGGCGAAGGTACGACTTTATTCCGACATTTTTCTTATCTTCGCAATTTGATTGAATATTTTTACATACGCTTGAAATAATATTTAATAGATAGTCAAATGTCTGAGAAAATTCAAAAACTGATGAATGACTCACCGGCCGCCAGGTGGACCGCGCTCATTCTTATCGCGCTGATGATGTTTTTCGGCTACATGTTCGTGGATGTCATGTCACCGCTACAAGCTCTTATCGAGCAGCAAAGGGGTTGGAGTCCGGATGTGTTCGGAACTTATGCAAGTGCCGAGTACATTCTTAATGTCTGTGGATTCTTGATCCTGGCTGGTATCATATTGGACAAGATGGGAGTCCGTTTCACAGGAGTCTTGTCTGCTTCAATGATGTTCATCGGTGCTTCCATTAAATATATAGGTATCACTGATTGGTTCCAGACCACTTCTTTCTGTCAGTGGCTGGAGACATGGTGGGTAGCCATGCCTGGTAGCGCTAAGATGGCAGCCTTGGGATTCATGATCTTCGGATGTGGCTGTGAGATGGCCGGAACGACTGTTTCTAAGGCTATTGCCAAATGGTTTAAGGGCAAAGAGATGGCTATGGCAATGGGCATTGAGATGGCTATTGCCCGTGTGGGAGTGTTCTCGGTGTTCTCAATCAGTCCAATCCTCGCTTCTAAACTAGGTGGCGTTCAAGGTCCTGTCGGATTCTGCACGGTTCTGCTTCTTATCGGTCTGATCAACTTCATCGTGTTCTGTGTAATGGACAAGAAGTTCGATGGCCAATTGGTTGCCGCAGGGGTCAAATCTGAAGAACCTTCGTCAGATGAGGAGTTCAAGCTCAGTGACCTCGGAAAGATCTTCTCTTCGCAGAGTTTCTGGGTTGTGGCCCTTTTGTGCGTTCTATATTATTCAGCGATATTCCCGTTCCAAAGGTATGGCGCGAATATGCTCCAGTGCAACTTGGACGGCATCTCAGCCCGAACCGCGTCTGACATATTCAGATGGTTCCCTATAGGTGCGGCTTTGATCACTCCGTTCCTTGGAAGATTCCTTGACACGAAGGGTAAAGGAGCAACTATGCTGATCTGGGGAGCCTTGCTTTTGATTGTCTGCCATCTGGTCTTCGCCTTTGTGCTGCCAGCTACACACAGCAAGTTCATTGCTCTTGCAACGATTGTGGTGCTAGGCATCAGTTTCTCGCTTGTTCCTGCGGCTCTGTGGCCTTCCGTTCCTAAGATTATTGATGAGAAGATTCTTGGTTCTGCCTATTGCCTGATTTTCTGGGTGCAGAACATAGGTCTCTGCTTCGTTCCGAAACTTATCGGTAGCGTGCTGACCAGCGTCAATGCAGACAATCCTGCTGTTATTGCTGCCAAGGCAGCCGGAGCCGAGTTCATCCCTTACAACTACACAATTCCGCTTGTCATTTTTGCTGGATTCGGTGTCGCTGCCCTTCTGATTGCTCTTTACCTCAAGGTTCTTGACGGCAAGCGCCACCTTGGTCTGGAACTTCCGAATATTCAAAAATAGTTTTGGATGTTCCCTCCCCGTGAAGAACGAACTTAACGATCACTAAACTAAACGATTGTGGCTAATTTTTTAAGGAAATATTCATGCTGGATGGCATTGGCTTGTCTTGTGGTACCGATGTTCGCATCGTACTACTTCGATGACATGTTCTCGACATTGTCCCATTTGTTTGAGAACCCATCAATGCTTCAGCTTGGGTGGAACTCCGCTGACTACGGTCTATACACTAGCGGCTACTCTGTCCTTTGTGTGTTTGGCGGCTTGGTGGTCTGCGGAATGCTTTTGGACAAATGGGGCGTCAGGGTGACCGGCTCTATCTTTGTTACCATGATGGCTGGCGGGGCTGCTTTGGTCACATGCGCTCTGACCTCTGGCCTTCCTCCTAAGTCTTCACTCACAATCGCTTATGTGGGATGTATGTTCTTCGGTCTCGGAAGCGAAATCGCTGGAGTTGCCGTAACTAGATCTATCGCCAAGTGGTTTAAGGGCGGGAATATGGCATTTGCCATGGGTTTGCAGTTGGCGATAGCCAGACTGGGAACTGCATTCGCTCTTGTCATCTCTCCTAAGCTTGTCGCTGAAAAGGCAGCGGGGGAGACATATTCATTGGCAGAGACTGCCTCTCCTGCATTTTTGGGTCTAGTGTTGATGCTGGTCGGAATGCTCCTTTGGGGAATATTCGTGGCAATGGATGCCAGATTTGACCGTCAGGCGGGGCTAAAGGATAAGGTCGAGACAGCGGATGAAGATAAGTTCAGATTCTCTGATGTTGTCAAATTATTGAAAAACAGGCAATTCATCGTTATTGCCCTGCTTTGCGTGTTTTTCTACAGCAGTGTCGTTTCGTTTAAGAAATTCGCTTCCGCTATTCTGATTCCTCGATTTGATGTTCCTGTCGAGGCTGCGAGTTGGATGGTCTCCATGTTGCCGTTCGCTACAGTTGTGTTCGCTCCTATTTTCGGAATATTGGTGGATAAGATAGGGCGTGGCACGCGCTGGATGTTGACCGGGGCTGTTCTCGCCCTCATCGCTCATCTGATGCTTGCATTTGCACCATCAGGGATTCCTTTTTATGGGTATCTCAGCATGGTTTTTCTAGGATTCGGTTACTCCTTGGTACCTGCTGCCATGTGGCCATCGGTGCCTAAGATTGTTCCGGATAAGGTTCTGGGTACAGCATATTCATTGATTTACTGGGTGCAGAATCTGGGTCTTATGTCATTCAAGATGCTAGCTGGTAAAATCTTGGCGGACACTAATCTTGACAATGGTGTCAGTGAGACTGGAGCATTTTGGGTGGAGATAATGTTTGTGGCTGTCTGCGTTGTCGCTCTTTTCCTTGCAGCTTCTCTTTGTGTGTACTCCCATCGCAATCCGCATTTGAAGATGGATGAAGCTGACAAACCTGCCAAATAGTTTTGTTGTATCTATTGAAAATATGTTGTAAATTTGACAAAATTTGTAAATATTTATGAAAAACTCAATCAAATCCTTGTTTTTCGCAGCATTCATCCTTGCTGCAGTTTCTTGTGAAGACAAACCTTCATCCCTTAGCTATACCCTGTCGGGTAATTTCAACTATGTAGCAGAGAACCCAAGTACGTTCCCTGTAATCGACAGTCTTTATTTCAATAAGTATGTCGGGCTGGATGACTACTCTGCTTTGTGTACAGAATGTGATGATATGAACACCACATTCAATGGCGGATGGAAAATCTCCCTTAAGAAAGGGGGCTTGGATGACACTGACGAGCTTTTGTTGTTCACTTCCGCAGGGAAGAATGCCGGTTTCACCGATCAAAAAAACGAATTCTCCAGCAAGGCCTATGCTGTCTATACTCCTTCTCCGTCATCTGAGTATGACGTAATCTTTAAGTACGCTGAGAATTTTACCAAATCAAGGTGCAACGTTCTCGGATTCTACATCAACAACACTAAGTACATTGAGAAGCTCGCGGAGGAAGGAAAGATCAATGATGGTGAGTTCCTTAGTGTGACCGCTACATTTTTCAAGAATGGCTTGCCTGTCTGCACAGAAGATTTCCCACTCGTAGATTACACTGGTTCAGAGCATAAGGTTGTCAAGGATTGGACTGCATGGGAGATGAAGACAGCTAATACCATGGATGTGGATGCGATTAAATTCTCGATAAACACCGAAAGCCTTCCTCCGTACTTCTGTCTTGACTTTTTGATTGCCAATATTGCGGTAGAGTATTAGTAAATGATTTATAGAGAGGGGATCGTCCCCTCTCCTATTTTTGGCTATTGTTGAAATCATGAAGGAAAATCAGGTCTATAAGAATGAGGCACTTGCCGCATTGAAAGGTAAGTGGCCACAGACAATTCTGGCTGTGTTGGCCTACATTGGAATCGCTATGGTGTTTTTGGCCCCTTATGAGTTCAAGTACATGCAGCTTCTTGATGATCCGACTAATCTGGCTCTTTCCGCCAGTGTGTCAAAGTGGTCATTGTGGTACACTTTGGGCTTGATTTTCTTGTTTCTCCCTCTTACGATAGGCCTTGTAAACAGTCTAAAGAGGCTGCTTACTGAAGGTGACGACAGGGTAGTGGGGAATATGTTCAATATCACTTTCAAGAGCTATTGGCATAATCTCTGGGGTGTCCTTTTGACTAAAATTTTTGCAAGTCTCTGGGCGCTCCTCCTAATAGTGCCAGGAATCATCAAAGGCCTTTCCTACGCGATGACGAGCTACATTCTGGTTGACTATCCAGAACTTTCGGCCAATCAGGCGATTAATCTGAGTAGAAAGATGATGTACGGACGAAAGTTCGATTTGTTTTATTTGTATCTTAGTTTCATAGGATGGCTCTTCCTATGCTTCCTGACATTGGGAATAGGCTTGATCTGGTTCTTGCCTTATGCTCAAACGGCAGAAGCTTCCTTCTACGAAGACGTGAAGGCTGACTACGAAAGTAAAGTGGGCGGAAAAGATTAGGAATATTTTAAATCAGGCCTTCAGGAATATCAACCGTGATGGCCTTGGACTCTTCATCAACGGACAGGATGAGATCTTCATGCAGGGGGACCATCACTTGCCCGTTTTTCGTTTCTACATAGAGGCATGTGTTCCCTGGGATGTCCTCATAGTCAGTGATTTTACCAACGGTTTCATTGTCTGAGTCTAATAGAGCCCAGCCGATGAGATCATCCACGGTTAGGCTACCATCATCATCTTCTTCTTGAAGAATTGCTTCGGCTTTAGCTTGGATGTCTTTGCCTACCATTTCCTCAGCATCTTCAAGATTTTTTACCCCAGTCAGACGGACAAGAGCACGGTTTGTGCCTTTTCTTGAGAAAGATTCAATAAAAAATGGAACCGGAAGTCCATCGAAATTGATGAACACCGGTTCCTTGAGATTCAAGTCCTCTGGATTGGTTTCGCGGAAACCCATAAGGATTTCGCCTTCGGTACCGTTGGACTTCAGTACCCGGGCAATCCGCAGAAGTTCTGATTTTGCCCTGGACATTAGATTAGGCCTCTGCTGGAGCTTCTGGAGCAGCCTCTGCTGCGGCAGCTTCCTCAGCAGCCTTAGCGGCAGCCGCCTCTTCGGCAGCTTTGCGCTGAGCCTCAGCGAGCTCTTCTGCCTTCTTGGCGAGAGCTTCAGCCCTTTCTGCGTTTACCTTTTTCTCGGCCTCAAGTGCGACCTTAGCCTTGTCAGCAGCATCTTTTACAAGACCAGCTTTCTTGGCAGCGATCTTAGCATCTCTCTCAGCTTTCCAAGCGTTCCATTTCTGGTCTGCCTGCTCCTGGGTAAGAGCTCCCTTAGCAACTCCGCCTTCAAGGTGCTTTCTTAGGAGAACTCCTTCGTAAGAAAGGATTCTGCGGGCTACAAGTGTAGGCTGTGCACCGACATTGAGCCATTTGAGAGCCTTCTCACCATCAAGGATGATGGTAGCAGGGTTGGTGTTAGGGTTGTAAGAGCCGAGTTGCTCGATGAAACGTCCGTCGCGTGGTGCGCGGGAATCAGCCACAACAATGTGGAAGAATGCGAAATTCTTCTTACCGTGGCGCTGAAGTCTGATTTTAACAGCCATTGTGAATCTGTTTTAATAAATTAATAATGTTTAACCTAAGATCTCCAACTCGTGGAGACGGACAAAGTTACGAAATATAAATTTATTCACGAAATTTTTTGGTATTTCGGGAATATTCTTTATCTTTGCAATCCCAAAACAAAGGGAGATATACTTGCGGTAGTGGTGAAATGGTATACACGCTACTTTGAGGGGGTAGTGGGCGCAAGCCCGTGTGAGTTCGACTCTCACCTACCGCACGAAAGAAGACCGATGAAATCCATCGGTCTTCTTTCGTATGTCGCTGTTTGTTGCAACGTGTACATTATCAAAATGTTAAACTGTTGTCTCTAGCTTTCGTTACTAAAGGCAACAGTTTAATCTTATGATAGTCAGTTGCTTATTTACGTCCTTTCTCCGAAAGGGAGTATGGCTTGTCATCCGGTTTCTGACCACGGGCCTTGTTCGGCTTGGAGGCCATCACGAACTCGATAGTACCACCCTGAAGGATGTCATCGTGGGTGATGTAGAGCTTTTTGCATTCGACTCCGTTGCGCATGATCTTTTTTACATAACGGTTAACATCACTCACACCGTCAGCCTTCACCTCAAGGGTCTTCCCGTTCGGAAGCGCGATCTTCACGTACGGGAGGTACGGAGCACCGAACACGTATTGGTCGCTTCCAGGGCAGACAGGATAGAAACCAAGCACACTGAATATGTACCATGCGGACATCTGACCGCAGTCGTCGTTGCCGCCCAGTCCGTGAATATCAGGACGGTACATCCGATTGATGATCTCCCTCATCCAATACTGTGTCTTCCAAGGCTGGCTCGTCCAAGCATAGAGATAAGGAATATGATGGCTCGGCTCGTTGCCGTGCACGTAGCCACCGATTAGGCAATCCTTTGTGATGTCCTCGTTCGTGGCGTAGGCATATTCGGGAAGATCATGGTAGAAGAGCTCGTCCAGAGCGGAGATGAACTTCTTCTCACCGCCCATCAGCTCCATCACACCGTAAACATCCTGCGGAGCGTGGAACGAGAAGTTCAGCGAGTTGCCCTCGATGAAGCCTTCTCCCATCGTCTGCATGATGTCAAA
>CAKUSF010000086.1 GCA_934678915.1 uncultured Bacteroidales bacterium | reverse complement strand
TTGATGAAAGTGTTTTCGCACTATCCTTCTGAAGAAATCTGACAGTTTCCATAGTACAAGGGTAACGACAACACCATTTCATCTGTATTCGCTTGCGTGTACCCTACACTCAACGATACAGGTGTGGGGATTGTTTCCGTTTTATTTGTGCTTGGGCTTTGTCAGAGCCTCTTCAGAGATAAACGAATCGGCTCCACACTTTCTTTGTATATACTAACTTAATCGGCATCCGGGGCTGGGCTGACATATAAAACGTGTGGATTATGCCTGAAAACGTAAAACGACCCAATTTGGAAAGAAGTGTCAAGGCTGAACTCAGTCGCTATGAGTTCGAGAATCATGCGACTTGCATTAAAGTATATGATCTGTCTGTCGGCAGGTGCTTAGATGGTCATGGTGAAGAACTGCCTGAAGATTGTCTGGAAGATTGCAGAGAGGGACATTTTCATGCTAAAGGTGTATAGTACAGGAATGGCATGAAGATAATGATGAGGAAATCTATAGTATTACTATAAAACCACCCGTCATTTTTGATGGGAACTTTAGAGTGTTAGAGTATGACACCATTCACAAAAAATTCTCTGTTGAGATTACGTATGCAAACTATACTATAATTTAGATCTCATGTTACCATATGTTGTAGTATGCACTTTAGTTGCAATGATAGTTTGTCCCGTTCTTTTCACCGCTCCAGCATTAGCGGATTGTCTGAACTTCACTGAAATAGGGCAGATTGGCGATACTATCGGTGGGATAACGGCACCAATCGTTGGCCTATGCAGCATTTTTCTATTGTACTACACATTGAAAGAGCAGATGATTTTTAACAAGAGCCAATCTAAGGATAACAAAATGTCTCAGTTACTTGGCTTACAAAGTGATATCATCCAGATGAATGAGAGAGTTAAGTTCAGTTTCAGGAATTCTTCATCAGAGCCGTTAATGGAAGTAAGCGGAGTATGTTCATTGAATTTGTTGGAGACAGTCAATGACTATAAGCCATGCATAGAACTATGTCAATATCGATATTTGAACGAAGAGTTGAAAGTGTTTCTTGAATTGTGTTGCCACTATTACAACTATCTTGATAGCGCAGAAGAACAAGAGATAAAGATTGCCAGGTCTGAAGTTGTTCAAACATACTTCCATGAATTAGAGCGTTTTTGGGAAAATGTTATTTCAGATAGGGTCCCAGTTCGTGTTGGCATGATGGATAATTACAGAGATCCTGACGGTGAGGAAATTACGTCAGAAATGGATGACTTAAAAGAAGATGCCAAAAAATCATTAGAGAAGATTAAGTGTTACAAATCAAATAAATAATCAACTGTTATGAAATTAATTAGGTTAATAAGTGCGGTTATTTTTGCAATTTTCATTGCAGGATGTACCGAGAAAGAGACTCAAGTTGAGGTATCGTCTGTGTCATTGAACACAGCGACAATTGAGATGGTAGAGGGCGAGACATTCAGCCTTGTCGCCACAGTCCTGCCAAAGGACGCTGAATATGACGGTGTGACCTGGGCTTCGTCTAACGCCTCGGTCGCCAGTGTGAATTCCGGTACTGTGACCGCCATCAAAGAAGGCACGGCTACAATCACCGCCAGCGCTGGTGGCAAGTCTTCTACTTGTACCGTAAAAGTCTCGGCTAAAGTGGTGGCAGTAACGTCAATCACTCTTGACAAGACTTCTTTGTCATTGAAAGTGGGAGAAACAGAAACAATAACCGCAACGGTAAGTCCTTACAATGCCACGGACAAAACAATAACTTGGAGCTCATCTGATGTGTCAGTCGCAACCGTGGCTGATGGTAAGGTAACGGCAAAGAAGTCAGGAACAGCGACAATTACCGCCAAATCAGGTATCTACACGGCTGATTGTATAGTAAATATTTCTGTTGATACAGAATCTGTTACCCTTGACAAAACCTCGCTTGAACTGGCCGTAGGCGAGACCGCACAGCTGACCGCTACAGTGAAGCCTGACGATGCCACGGATAAGAATGTGGTCTGGACTTCCTCCGATGAGTCGGCCGCCAAGGTGGCCGACGGCAATGTGACCGCTGTCAAGGCCGGAAAGGCAACGATAACCGCCAAGTGCAGTGGCAAGACTGCCGAGTGTGCGGTCACGGTGACCGTCCCAGTAACCTCGTTGACGCTTGACAAGACAACTCTCTCATTAGCTGTAGGTGAGTCAGCGCAACTGACGGCTACAGTGAAGCCGGATGACGCAACGGATAAGAATGTGACATGGTCTTCCTCCGATGAGTCGGTCGCCAAGGTTGAGAACGGCAATGTGACCGCTGTCAAGGCCGGAAAGGCAACGATAACCGCCAAGTGTGGCAGTATGACTGCGGAGTGTGTTGTCACTGTGACCGTCCCGGTGTCGTCCATAACTCTTGACAAGACTTCGTTGTCTTTGTCCCCTGGTGAGACCGCTCAACTGACCGCCACGGTGAAACCAGACGATGCCACTGACAAGACCGTGACTTGGACTTCATCCGATGAATCCATAGCAAAGGTCAATAACGGGGAAGTGAAGGCTCTTAGAATCGGATCCTCCACAGTGACCGCAACATCAGCGAGTTTCTCTGTTTCTTGTAATGTGACAGTAATTCACCCAGATAACATTATATACTATACCTCCGAGGACGGTAATGTTGTAAAACCGTTCAACGAATCTGCTTTTGGTACGAAAATTATTTCAAATGAGTATTCTGAGAAAATGGGTAGAATTATATTTGATGGCCCCGTGACGTCCATCGGTCGAAATGCTTTCTACCAAAACAAAACATTGAAGACGATTGATCTTCCGAGAACGGTATCCTCTATTGGAGATAATGCTTTTAATAACTGTGTACAACTAAATGCGATATACATACCTGAAAGTGTCGCTTCCATTGGCATAGCCGCATTCAAACAATGTTATTCATTATCTGAAGTCGATTTACCTAGCAAGATAACCGCGATAGAGGAAGAAACATTTTGCGAGTGTTGGCGTTTATCAAATGTAAAGATCCCTAAAAGTGTGAAATCAATAGGGGAACTTGCCTTCTTTGCTGATAAATCGATTAAGGCTATGGATTTGCCACAAGGTTTACAAACTATTGGCAGAGCTGCTTTTGGGTCGTGTAATAAAATTACTGATATAGTTATTCCTGGTACTGTCATATCAATGGGTAATGAAGTTTTCTACAGCTGTAAGTCTTTGGTTTCAGTAGAGATACAAGAAGGTCTAACAGTTTTGGGCATGGGTTGCTTTACGCATTGTTCCATGTTGTCTACAGTAAAGTTGCCAAGTTCAGTTAATAAGATTGATGCTTTAGTATTCAATGATTGTCCAGTATTAAGCAATTTGTACTTAAAAGCTAATGTTCCACCTGAATTACATTATCAAGACGTTTTTGGTGGGAACACAGGTATGAACATCTGGGTTCCGCGAGCATCTGTCGAAGCTTACAAAGAGAAGTGGGCTGAATTCAAGGACAACATCAAAGCTTATGATTTTTAAAAAAAATCAATATTATGAGATACAAATACACTTACGAACAAATTTCGGAAGCAACGGTCAAGTTCCTGATTGGCGTTAAACGGAGGGATTGTTATGCAAAGATCAGCGAGGACACTCAAATCTGCCTAACCCGCATAAAAACGTGGAGGCACAGATACAATGTCATTGCTGAATCTTTCCATGAAAACAGATGCTGTCTGCAGTACATCAGCAACCTGACTTATGGCGTTTCGGAAGATGTGTGGAATCGATGGCTTATAGCCATTGATGACAGGATTGATGAGATAAGAAACTGTGGTGCATTGGCTAGTGACATTCGGACTATCCTTGAGGAAATCGCAAGAGATATTGACGCGGTCGTCTATCCAAAGAGAGGAACGAATGTGGAGATGATTGACAATGCGGTAGCACATTTTGTGGACGAAACAAGGCATAACAGGAATGATATGTGATGTATTCGGATGGGAGCGAAATCATATATCCTGAATAGAGATGAGTTTCTTTCCAAGGGAAAGCTTATCAATAAGTTTATGCCTTTGGAAAGGGCTCTTTCTTTACTTAAAACCAAGACAATCTGGTTTGCCAGTCCTGAGACTTGGCCTGATCCTTATGAGAAATATTTTTTATGTGCGAAATACGGCACTAAGGAATTCCCTTGGAGAGGACGAATATTCTGCACATGTTTTACAAATAATGCTTCAAGTGAAGCATCGTGGAATGCATATTCGAAAAATGAGATTTGTGTTCGATTAACTTTCCGTGGGGACAGACTATTGTCTCTTTTGGATGATTATCAGGATGAAAATATTAGACATAAAGTGTTCTTTGATAAAGTGGAATACCGTAGGACAAATTCGATGACTAAGAAACTATCTGATCTTTCATTCGATCCACTTCTTAAAGAACAATTCTCTTTGACGAGTGATGAATCTAAAGTTCGCCTTATGCTTCTTAAACGCAAAGCCTTCTCTTATGAAGACGAGTATAGGGCGATGATTGTCAAACCGAGAAGCTCTAAGGAGTGTGGGATTAGATTTGAGATACCTGATATTAATGAATTAATTTCATCTGTGTGTATCGATCCGAAAGTGGGCGAAAACACATTCAAAATGCTTAAGGAATATATTGTGAGAAAATATGGCTTTCAAAACAAGAATATACAACAATCATGGTTATATAAGGCTATTAATCAGAATGTGGTTTTATGAAAAAAGTAATCGCAATATTCTTCGTGTTGATTCTGTTATTTTCATGCGATAAGTATGATGATTCGTCAGTAAGATCTGACATTGAGGAACTTCAATCAAGGATGGCAGCGCTGGAGAATCAGTGCCAGATACTGAACGGAAACATCTCAGCCTTGCAGGCGTTGGTCTCAGCGGTGCAGGGGAGGGATTGTGTGGTGAGCGTGACGGACCTTAGTGACGGGACGGGATATTCAATCACGTTCGCTTCGGGGAGGACGGTCACTTTGCGCAACGGGCAAGACGGCCACACCCCGATCGTGAGTGTGAGGCAGGGCGCGGATGGGGTATATTACTGGACCATCGATGGTAACTGGCTGCTTGACGGAAGTGGGAAGAAAAGCCGGGCGCAAGGGGTTGACGGCAAAGACGGCGCCAATGGTGTCACACCGCAGCTGAAGATCGAGGAGGGCTGGTGGTTCGTTTCGTATGACGGAGGCAAGGGCTGGTCAAAACTGTACAAGGCGACCGGGGAGGACGGGGACTCGTTCTTCTCCAGCGTGACCGACAACGGGGAGACGGTGACCGTCAAACTGAAGGACGGGACGACCTTTGATATTCCCAAAGCCAAGGGGGAACTTGGCATACGCTTCTCGGAGTCTGAGGACATCGGGGTCAGCGCGGGAGAGACAAAGACCATTGAATATACAATCGTGAACGGCTCCTCCGGCACCTTGGTCAAAGTGTTCGGGCAGAATGGGTGGGACGCCAAGGTCCAGAAGAAAGATGCGGCCAAAGGTTCGATCATCGTGACAGCTCCGTCACCGCTTGTCGAGGGCGAGATCGTCGTGCTGGTCTATGAGGGCGATTCCAAGACGGTTGTGAGGTTCCTGAACTTCGTCAAAGGCACAATCAGCGCGCCTAAGGAGGCATATTCATTCTCCGGAAAAGAAGGAACCTACGAGGTGAACCTTGACGCGAATGTGGACTATGATGTGAATATCCCATCGGAGGCTTCATCGTGGCTGAGTTATGACGGAGTCCAGACCAAGGCGATGCGGCAGGACAGACTCGGCTTTCATGTCGCCCAGAACTTCGGGCCGGATCCCCGCACGGCTGTCGTCACGATCACCGACAAGGCGAAGGTGAACACGGTGAAGATCTCCATCACCCAGAAGGTGTGGGATGCAATCGACATTCCGGATGCCAACTTCAAGGCAGCGCTCGTTGAGGAATTCGACAAGGATGGAGATGGGGAGATCAGCCGGGCGGAGGCAAGTGAAGTCAAACAAATCTCGGTGATGAACAAGAAGATAAAATCAGTGGAAGGCATTCACAATTTTGAGAACATAATATTCTTTGACTGTTCGTATAACGAGTTGTCATCCATTGATTTGAGCCGCAACCCGAAACTAACTATGTTGAGCGTAGCCCATAACTCAATCTCCACGTTAGACTTGAGTAAGGTCTCTCTGAGCATGCTGACCTGTTTCGAAAACAATCTGTCTACCATTGATTTAAGTACTCAGACAAACATGACAATGCTGTCTTGTGGCATTAATCCATTAAAGACACTTGATTTGAGTAAATGCGCTTTAGCCATAGAGTGGATAATCGCTGAAGGCTGTACAGACCTATCTGAAATTTACATACGCAAAGGCCAGACAATCAAATCCACGCAAATCCCTTCAAACACGATAATCAAATACCTCGTCCCCGATGGCACCGTCACCCTCCTCCAGCGACATACCGTAGGCCGTGGCATCAAGTTCATCATCATGGGCGATGGCTACTTGAGCAGCGGCCTTGCCTATGTAAATGGTTCCAAGTCAAAATTCGACACTTGGGCTGACCACGCCATGGAGGCCATCTTCGCTGAGGAACCATACAAGACCTTTCGCAACCGCTTCGATGTCTATTCCGTGGCAGTGGAATCCACGACCGAAACCTTCAACGGTGGCACGGCGCTTGGCTGTAAATTCGGAGATGGCACATGGATCAGTGGCAACAGCGCCAAGGCCTTTGAATATGCCCGCAAGGTGCAGGGTGTGGATCTCACCGAGTCAGTTGTCATCGTCATCCTGAACTCCACCCGCTACGCTGGCACATGCTGGTACTGGTCCGACAACAGCGCGATCGCTTACGTCCCGACCACCTACAACGATGTGAAGGAATTCTCGCAGACCATGCGTCACGAGGCAGGTGGCCACGGATTCGCCAAACTCTTTGACGAATATTACTATTCCGGAACCATCCCGTCCAGTGAGGTCTCTTCCCGCAATTGGTGGTACAACACCATCGGAGCCGGGTCGAACGTTGATTTCACCAGTGACCGCACGAAAGTCCGATGGGCTCACTTCCTGTCCGACGCCCGTTATTCCGGTCAGGTCGGTGTCTATCAAGGTGCCCTGACCTACCAGTACGGAGCCTATCGTCCTACGGACCAGAGCATCATGCGCCACAACATCGGTGGTTACAACGCCCCGTCCCGCGAGGCGATCTACAAACGGATAATGAAATTGTCCGAAGGCGATGGTTGGGAATATGACTACGAAACCTTCGTGGCCTACGATGCCATCAACCGCTCGAACGCCTCCCAGACCTACCATAGCGAGGAACTTCGCGACTTCGATGAGCGAACCTTCATCCCGCTCGCCCCACCGGTCTTCGTTGACGGCCCGGCACCCTCAGCCCACCAATGAAAGCCGTGGCACTCAACTTATTGAATATGACCGAGAAATTACCCTGTCCCTGTCCTCGAATCAAGGCCAGAATAGGGTGCGTTCTCTTTGATACTCAGAAACTTGCCTGCCACGGCTTGATAATCAGCGAGTGGAGGAAAATGTGTTTTTATCATTTCAATAACCTATGTCTGGAATGCCGTTCCGGCTTAAAGTAACACATAATAGATGACGTATCTGGGGGCTGAAATGAAAAATGATGAAAATACTGAGTTTTGTTTTTGGAAAAACGTATCTTTGTCAAAAACCTGTTAGTATGATCACGAATTTTGACCAAATTTGTCTAAGATCGCAACATCTTTTGGATTCAGAACTTACATTCATTTCATGCGAGGAAATACGATGAACGATACTGAAAAACAGATTATCCTTCAAGCAAAATATGCGAGAATAATAGCTCTCTTGGCTTCTAAGGAAAACATCTCTTTAGATCAAGCGATGGAAAGATTTTATGACTCTGATGTTTTTCGCTTGATTCAAGATGGCATTGCCGACCTACACTGCCGTAGTGATCAATATCTTGCCGATGAGGTTTCCCGTGAAGTCCGGCATTAGCAGACCGTTAATTGCTAAGCTATCAGAGTATGTCGAATGCGATCGGCTGTCTGGAAGGGGAGTCTTGGATGAGGCTGCCGTCGGCAATGATCTGGATGCCATTGAGGAAGACTTTGTCAATCACGCCTTTAAGCGTCGTGCCTTCGTAAGGGGACCAAGCGCATTTGTAGGCGAGGTCTTTCACTGAATATTTCAGAGCGTGGGCATTGCCGACCAAATCAGCGTGGCTCTGCACTGAATATTCTCGCTCAGGATCAATGATAACGAGGTCAGCATAGTTGCCGACTTTCAGGCTGCCTCTCTCTTTGATTCCGAGGATCTCGGCGGGCTTCTCAGAAAATGCCGAAGCGATTCTGGACAGCGTAAGCTGCCCCTCTTCCTTGCCTTCATTGAATATGTCCGCGACCGTCATAACTACCGAAAGGGATTGTTGCACGGAAGGCAGTCCGGAAGGGCAGGTCAGGTACGGTCTCTCTTTTTCGGACAGCAGATGAGGAGCATGGTCTGAACCTATCGTATCAATGATTCCTTCGGCCAAGCCTTTCCTGATAGCCTCGCGGTCGGTGGCCGTCTTGATGGCCGGATTACACTTCACCTTACCCTTCAACGCCTTGTAGTCCTCATCGCTGAACCAAAGGTAATTCGCTGAAGTCTCGGCTGTTATATTCGGATTGTGAATCTTTGCCGCACGGATCATCTCCACCTCCTCGGCTGTCGAGACATGAAGGACGTGGAGTCTGGTTCCATATTC
>CAKUSF010000085.1 GCA_934678915.1 uncultured Bacteroidales bacterium | reverse complement strand
GTGATGGCGATGATCGGTATCATCATCCTGCTCGGTATCGTTGTGAAGAACGGTATTGTGCTGATTGACTACACGATTCTGATGCGTGAGAGGGGCATGAGCGTTATCGATGCCTCCGTCACAGCAGCGAGAAGCCGTCTGCGTCCTATCCTCATGACCACCCTCACCACCGTGCTCGGTATGGTGCCTATGGCCGTGGGACGTGGCGAAGGTTCGGAACTCTGGCGTTCGCTCGGTATGACTGTCTGCTGGGGTCTGACAATCTCCACGCTGGTTACCCTTGTGCTGATTCCTACTATCTACTGCTCCCTCGCCACAGCTCAAGAGAGGCGTAAGGCCAAGAAACTGGCGCAGGCTAAGGGTTGATTGATGTTGTCTAATCCCTAAGTAATCAGTGGGATTATTATATTCGTTAAAGATATTTTTTATGAAAGCAATATTTATCTCATACAATCAGGCCTACGGCAACGAGATTGTCGAGCTGCTTGAGAGCAACGGCCAGAGAGGCTTCACCCAGTGGCTGGACATCCAGGGCAGGGGAGGAGTCGATGGTATCCCGCACTATGGCGATCACGCTTGGCCGGAGCAGAACTACGCTATTCTGACAATGGTTTCTGACGACAAGGTTGCGCCTGTCCTTGAGGCTCTCCGTCAGAAAGACAAGGCTTACAAGGACCTTGGTCTGCGCGCCTTTGTCTGGAACATTGAGCAGGCGTTGTAAAATATTCATCGAATTTGTTATCTTTGTGTCTGGAACGGTAATTGCGGTTACCGTCCCGGACATTTTAAATTTTCATAGATTATGGAAAAAATAGCAACCAACGAGAATTTCGCGGATCTTATCTCCGATGTTAAACCAGTATTGGTCGATTTTTGGGCGACATGGTGCGGCCCTTGCCGCATGCTGACTCCAACAGTCGAGGCAATAGCTTCTGAATATGATGGCAAAGCCACAGTTGTAAAGTGCAATGTGGATGACTGTGAGGATGTTGCTGTCAAGTACGGCATTCGTAATATTCCTACGATTCTCTTCTTTAAAGGCGGGGAAGTCGTTGACAAACTTGTCGGTAATGTACCTAAGGCTGACATTGTCGCCAAACTAGAGACTCTTATCTAATTAAAACATCAGTAGTTATGAAAAGATCATTGATGGTAGCCGCTTTGTTCGCGGCCTTGACAATATGTACGAATGTTTCCGCCCAATCTTTCCTTTCTCCACGAGTGGGAATAACGGGTGGCTTTACATCTTCATCGACCTCAATAAAACAAGTTGATAATAAATCAGTTTCGTTGTATCATGTCGGCTTGACCGCAGAACTTCCTCTTTTCGGAGGTTTTGCAATTCAGCCGTCTGTTCTTTATCAAGTAAAAGGTTTGTCCGCAGACAAATGGAACAGTTCAAGCATTTCGGAGACAGTTGGTTCTTTTGAAACCAAAGTGGGCTATCTTGAAATTCCTGTCCAACTTCAGTGGGGACCGGATCTTTTGGCTTTCCGCCCATACGTCTTTGCCGAGCCATTCATCGGTTTCCGTGTAGGGCAGGACACGAAAGGTGTGTTCGCTGACGGGCTTAAGGATAGTCTCAAAAAATTCGAGTATGGTCTCGGTTTCGGTGCTGGACTCGAAGTTTGGAAATTCCAGCTTTCCTTCAAGTACTTCTGGAACTTTGGAGACATTTATGACAAAGGTGGAAACATGAAAGATTCAGTTAGTGACAGTCTGAGAGATCTTGTCAACAATGGCAATAATTTCAACGGCATAATGGCATCTGTCGCTTTCTTCTTTTAACGGCTAGGCAGATGAATGAAGAACGAAAGATTGTCATTTACTGCTCAGCAAGCTACGACATCGATCAAAAGTATAACCAAGCTGCACGGGAAGTGATCCGTGCGGCTTGTTCGTTTGGCTACACGATTGTCTCCGGAGGTGCTATCAAAGGTACTATGGGGGCAATCGCTGATGAAGTTGTCAGATGTGGAGGCCGCCACATAGGTGTGCTTCCGCGTTTTATGGAAGAGTATAAGTTCCCCGGTTTGGATCAGGTCATCTGGACGGACACCATGGCAGAGCGTAAAGAGAAAATGCGAGATGGAACATGTGCTGCAATCGCTCTCCCCGGTGGAATCGGTACACTTGACGAGCTGATCGGTACATTGACCTTGGCGAAATTGGATAAGTACGCGGGCAAGATTTACGCGTTGAATATTGATGGATTTTATGCCCCGTTAAAGTCTCTGCTGGACCACTATGTGGACACCGGGATGCTGGATGCCCGTTCAAGGAACCTGATAGAGTTTCCGGACACAGTGGCAGAACTGGTTGGACACTTAGACTAAAATTTTTAAACTGATGACTTTAGAGGAAGTAAAAACATTTCTGGGAAAGGATTGGACGGACACGGATTCACTGATAAGATCTTCCTTGAAAAGTGACATTGAACTTTTGGACAGCACCAACACTGCGATCTTGTCTCATAGTGGCAAACAACTTCGCCCGTTAATCTCTTTGCTTGTGGCAAGGGCTTGTTCTGGAGGAGTGGCCAATGAGGACAGCATCCGTTTCGCAGCAGCATCTGAGCTGCTTCATAATGCTACTTTGCTCCACGATGACGTTGCGGACAGAAGTTCTCAAAGGCGTGGATTTCCTACGGTTATGTCTTTGCTTGGAGGATCCGCTTCTGTGCTTATCGGGGATTATTGGCTGGTCAAGGCAATGGAAAACATCTTGTCGTCATCAGCCCACGGCAGTGAGGTAATCCGAATATTCTCAAAAACTCTTAGTTCTCTTGCTGAAGGAGAAATGCTTCAACTTCAGAAGGCTTCCAGCGGTGACACCAATGAGGATGACTACATGAGGATAATCTACAGCAAGACAGCATCGCTCTTTGAGTCAGCTTCTATTTCTGCTGCTATCTCAGTCAATGCCGGTCAGAACAGAATTGAAGCTGTCAGGAGTTACGCTGTTAGTCTAGGGATAGCGTTCCAGATCAAGGATGACATATTCGATTATTCTGATGGTCAGGACATTGGCAAGCCGGTTGGGATTGATCTAGAGGAGCAGAAGATTACTTTGCCTCTTCTTGGGGCTCTGAAATCTGTCAGTGATGAAGAAGCTGCTTCGGTAAGAAAGAAAGTCGTTGATATTCAAGAACATCCTGAATATAAAGATGGGGTGAGAGAGTTCGTTATACGCAATGGGGGTGTGGAATATGCCATCTCTGTCCTTGATGGGTATGTTGCTAAAGCAATCTCTGCACTCTCAACCCTTCCTAATTCCAAAGAAAAAGAGTATCTTGTGAAAATTGCTGGATTCACTGCCTACAGAAAGAGTTGATGGATTTGGATGGAATCATAGGGAACCACGATGCTGTCAAAGCGTTGAAAGGGATGGCCGAAACTGGTCGTATCCCTCACGCAATGATGCTCTATGAGAATGACGGTTGTGGGGCAATGGCTCTTGTGCTGGCATTTCTTAGCCGAATTATGGGGGATGAACATAAGGTGTCTGGGTTGATTCATCCTGATGTGCATTATGTCTATCCAGTAGCCAACGGCTCGAAGGTCAATGAAAAAGTGGAAAACTTGAGAGCAGAGCTTTTTCTTGAATATTGGCGGTCCTTGATGACCACTAATCCTTATGCCCTTGAACAAGAGGTCAGTTCTGCATTTGGAATTGAAGGCAAGCAATCTGGAATAAATAACGCTGAGGCTAAGGAAATTCTTGAAACAGTGTGGCTTACTGCTGTTGAAGGCGGATGGAAAGCCGTTGTCGTTTATCTTCCAGAGAAGATGAACGCAGCCTCTGCGAACCGACTTCTCAAAGCCATTGAGGAACCTCCGGAGAAAACTCTGTTCATCATGATCACTCATGCTCCGGAAAAAGTCATGCAGACAATCTCCTCAAGATGTCAGGCGATAAGGGTCCTGCCATATTCAAAAAATGAGATTGTGGAGATTCTGGTTTCAAGTTTTGGGAAGACTCCTGATGAGGCTTCGCAGGCTGCTTTGGTCGCGGGAGGCAGTGTCGGGAGCGCTCTTCACTACCTTTCCGGCAAGGAGGACTACCTCCGTCAGATGGAGATGTTTAAAGGTCTCACAGACTCTCTTGTCTCAAAGGATCTGGGTGCGACACTGAATTGGGGTGATGCGATGGCAGCGCTTCCATCGCGTGAAAACCAGAAAGCTTTTTGTAAATTTGCAGGCGAGAGTCTCCGTAAAGTGTTTTTGATTCAGCAGAACATGCCTCAGATAGCAGGTGTTGCTGAAGAGGAGAAGGACTTTTTTAATCGGCTTGCGTCATCGTGTCGGAAGAGTTTTCCGAGGATGGCAGTGTCCTGTTTGGACAGGGCACAGATGCTTATTGACAGGAACGTGAATCAGAAGATTCTGTTTACAGATCTTGTCGGAAGACTGTATTTGTTATTCTGACAGTTAATTATGGATGAGTATGGAAAACATTGATAATGAAGCAATACAATTTGATTGCAATCGTGGATGCACAATCTCTCAGAACAAAGAGACTGGTGAATATGACTGCAATTATCGCCAAGGATGCTGCAAATTGAAGGACTATGACTGGCTTCATGGCATTCGTCAGGAGCAGTTTAAGGACCTTTTTGAGGTTCGCTTCAAAAACACCAGAAAGGGTATTTTCATAAATGCTTCTGGTCAAGGGATAAAGACCGGGGACTTGGTTATAGTTGAGGCAACCAATGGCCACGATCTTGGCATCGTGACTCTGGAGGGCCCTGTTGTGGGACGTCAGATGAAGTGCAAAGGTGTAGATCCAGAGGCGACTCCTCTTAAGAAAATCTACCGTAAAGCCAAGCCTTTTGACATTGCTAAGTGGCAGGAGGCAATTGCACGCGAGCAAGACACAATGATTCAGGCTCGCAGGATAGCTGCGGAGCTAGGCTTGGACATGAAGATTGGTGATGTCGAGTTTCAAGGAGACGGGACAAAGGCGATTTTCTACTACATCGCTGATGGGCGTGTTGATTTCCGCCAACTGATCAAGGTTTATGCGGAGGAGTTCCGCATCAGGATCGAGATGAAGCAGATCGGTGCCCGTCAGGAGGCAGGTCTGATAGGAGGCCTTGGGGTCTGTGGCAGAGAACTTTGCTGCGCCAATTTCATTACGAATTTCCAGTCTATCTCCACATCGGCAGCCCGTACTCAGGACCTGTCCCTGAATCCTCAGAAGCTTGCTGGACAATGTGGAAAGTTGAAATGTTGCCTGAACTACGAGGTGGCTAACTATCTGGACGCTCAGTCTCGTATTCCTAAAGTCTCTGAGCCGCTTGAGTTTGAAGATGGCTTGGCCTATCTTGCCAAGACTGACATTCTTCAGGAGGTAATGTATTTCACCTATGAGAAAGGTTCTCTGTCTAATCTTTACCCTTTGGCTGCATCAGAAGTCGCCCAGATTATCATGATGAACCGTAACGGTCAGAGGCCTGAGTCTCTGAAGAGCGAACCGGAACCGACTGGACCTCAATTTGTCTCTGCGGTTGGTGATGACAGCATCACAAGGTTTGACAGGCCGAAAAAGAACAAAAATAAGAATAGGAACAAGAACAAGGCGAAGTCAAACGCTGACACAAACGTTCAGCCTTCCGCTCAGGCTCCGATTGATAACGAGGAGATTCCGTCCAGGCCAAAGCCGGAAGGATGGAACAACCGTCGTGGTGGCGGTACGCGTAAGTATGGGAACGGTCGTTCTGGACAACGTCCGCGTGGTGAAAGAAAACCTGACCAGAAGCCTCCTAAAGCAGATGCGTAGGGCTTTTCTGGGTTTTGTGCTTTTGGCTGCCGTGGCATCGTGTTCACGGCCTTCTTCTTACGAGCCATTTGTGATTAGGGAGGATGCGGAGTACGGTGACACCTACAATTTCAACTTGGATCTGTCAGACTCAACGCTTTCTTACGGTCTGAGTTTCTACACAAGGCTTGAGCGTCCTCCTTTTGGGCAATTTCCATCTGACAGCATTTCCTTGGATCTTCGCTGGATTTCCCCATCTGATTCGGTGATTCTTTCGGACACGACTTACATCCGTGTAGATTGCCCTGTGGACTCATCGTATTATGCGAGAGATTATATTTCTGATTATAAGGCTATTATGGATTTGCCTGAGCATGGAGTTTGGCGTCTTAAAGCCAGGGTACTAAATGACTCCGAATCAATCAGGGGTGTAGGAGTGATATTCACAAGAAAATAATGGGACACGACAAACTTAGGAAATTTGCAGAGAACGAGACATTCTCCTGCCTTCTTCAGCCGGAGGCCGCTTCTGTGCTTGATAAGTCTGATGCGGGTAATGGTTTGAAACTCAAGGATCATCCGATCAAGGGGCATTGGAACGAGAGGATGTTTGCTGCCGAGCAGCCTATCGTGCTTGAGCTCGGTTGCGGAAAAGGAGAGTACACGATTGATCTTTCCCGCAGGGAACCATCGCTCAACTACATAGGGGTGGACATCAAGGGCGCGCGCCTTTGGAAAGGCGCCAAATTCGCCACGGAGAACAATCTTCCGAACGTTGCGTTCCTTCGCACAAGAATTGAGTTCATCGATGCCTTCTTCGCTCCGGAAGAGGTTTCGGAAATATGGCTGACCTTCTCCGACCCTCAGATGAAGAGCGAGAACTGCCGCCTGACAAGTCCGCTGTTTTTGGAACGCTACCGCAAGTTCCTGAAAAAGGGCGGAATAGTCCACCTCAAGACAGACAGCCGCTTTCTGTATGAATATTCCCACGCGGTGGCCGAGCAGAATGGGTTGAGGATTCTTGCAAGTACAAGCGATCTTTACGGCACAGGTCGCGCTGACCTTTCGGATTGCGCCTTGCGCTCTGTTGCTGGTGAGTCCGCAGTCGAAGCCCTCTTCGAGGTCCAAACCTTCTACGAAAAGATGTTCTCCGCCCAAGGCTACAAGATCACCTACCTGAGTTTCGTGATCGACCACGATGGTCAGTTCCTTCACCCCGATTTTGATTCCGACTACTGGCGCTCCATCGAAGGCCCCCGCCACTTCACCCATCAGCCGGAGAAGCAGCGGTAAAGCCACTCCTCCGGTCTCTGAGCTTGTCGAAGTGACCGTCATGTCATGGTACCGTTGCACTGAACAAGCGCATTTTATCCTTTTAATGTCGCTGAAGGGCGCTATTTGACCACCTACGGCAACGTTTAAACCTTTTAATGCTGCTGAAAGGTGCTTCAGGGCCCTCCTCGGCAGCATTTTCGGCAAATAACGTTGCCGAAAAGACGCATCGTTATTGAGAGCTAAAGAGGCGGAGTCTCAGACCTCCCGCCAGATGTAGATCTTGTCGCCTCGGCGGAGCTTTTTGCCACCGGGGGTGCGGATGTCGGTCGGGAATATTACCGGAATTGAGCAGAGGGTGCCTTTTGAGGCTTTTTCCGCTGGCTTTAGGTCAACACGGATCTCACTGACATTCTGTTCGATGACTCCGGTGGTCTCTCCGATGATTAGGATGTCGTCACCTTTGCGTAAGGCCTCGGACTCCACCAGGACCTCGGCCACAGAGATTCTGTCGAACCAGTTCGTGATCTTTCCGCAGTAGATCTTCTTGCGGGTGGCGTGGCTGCCATAGACATCGCTCCACTCACCAAGTTTCGCACCTTGATAATACCCGTCCCAAAAACCTCTATTAAAGACTTCGGACAGTTCTTCTTTCAGTGCTGCCGCCAGCTCAGGCGTGTAACGTCCCTCGCAGACCGCGTCCGCTGCCCGACGATAGCACTCAGCGGTCTTTTTGACATATTCAGCGCTTCTTGCCCGTCCCTCAATCTTGAAGACCTTCACTCCGGCGTCGATGATTTTGTCCATGAACTCGATGGTGCACAGGTCTTTGGGCGACATGATGTACTTGTTGTCGATGTTCAGTTTCGTGCCCGTCTCAAGGTCCGTGACCTCGTACCCCCTGCGGCAAAGCTGGTAACATGCCCCTCGGTTCGCCGACGCTCCGTAGGTCTGGAGGCTGAGGTAGCACTTCCCGGAAACCGCCATGCAGAGGGCACCGTGGGCGAACATCTCGATCCGCACCAGATTCCCTGACGGTCCCTTGATCCCTTCCCGCACAATGGCTTCATGAATATCCTTGACCTGATGCAGGTTGAGCTCCCTTGCCAGCACGATCACGTCAGCGAACTGTGAGTAGAACTGCAGCGCCTCGACATTCGACACGTTGAGCTGCGTGGAGATGTGCACTTCCAACCCGATTTGACGGCAATATGTTATCGCCGCCATGTCTGACGCGATGATTGCGTTCACCCCAGCCGCCTTGGCCGCGTCCAGAGCCTCCCGCATAGGAGCGAGATCCTCCCCGTAAAGGACAATATTCAGAGTCATGTAGGTCTTGACGCCATATTCTCGGCAGATCTCCACAATCTTCGGTAGGTCATTTGGGGTGAAGTTGTTCGCTGAGTGCGAGCGCATGTTGAGGTTGCCCACCCCGAAATAGACGGAGTCCGCTCCACCCTGAATCGCTGCGTGCAGGCATTCGAAATTGCCCGCCGGTGCCATTATCTCAAGTTCCTTCTTGTCCATTGTCTCTGAATATTATCCCTCAAAATTAATCCATAAAATCGCCAATCACAAATTTCATCATATCATCTTGGCAAAGAAAAGCCTTTTCTCCTCAAATTCACACGTAAAACCGCATTCAAATTCAGATATTTTCGCTAATATTGCAGATTGTGGCGGACAAATTCCGCTGCCAAAACACTATGCAACTTAAAATTACCCTTGAATATTTCACTTCACCGGGAGAGGAACTTTTCTTGAACCTCTCCGATGGACAATCAATAG
>CAKUSF010000084.1 GCA_934678915.1 uncultured Bacteroidales bacterium | reverse complement strand
GTGAGTCTGTAGACATCCTTTACCTTATTATATTCATCCATGTCAGGGAACCTTTCTTGCTGGACTCTGGTCATGTAAAGCACGTCACAGATGTTCAGGCCATCCTCGATTCTGTCTGTTTGCCGGTAATCAACACCTTCGCGATCAAGCATTTCGAGGTATTTCTTCGGCATATTCAATTCTTCTGGGGAGGTGAATATGAAATGTGGGTCGAACCAACGCAAGGCTTCCACGAGCGAGTGGATGGCGCGTCCGTATTTCAGATCCCCGACCATATTAACTGTCAAACCATTAAGTTTGCCTTGCGTCTTTTGGATTGCATAAAGATCAAGCAGGGTTTGAGTTGGGTGCTGGTTTGCTCCGTCACCAGCGTTGATGACTGGTACCGATGCCACTGATGCTGCGATGTCGGCTGCCCCGGCCTGAGGGTGTCTCATCACAATCATGTCCACATAGTTGGAAACAATCTTAATGGTGTCCTCCAGCGTTTCACCCTTGGTCTGGCTGGTGTTGCGGTTGTCAGGGAATCCTATCACTCTGGCTCCCAGTCTGTTGACTGCGGCCTCGAAGGACAGTCGGGTTCTAGTCGAAGGCTCGAAGAACAGACAGGCTACCACCTTGCCAGTGAGGAAGTTCTGCTCCCTGTTGGCTTCGAATTCCTTTGCTACCTCAAGGATGTGAAGGATCTCATCCTTTGAGAAATCCTGAATTGAAATAAGACTTTTAGGCATAACATTTATGATTTAAAGTTCGTTTATCTCGCAGTTGTCAATTTTCCCGATTCTGGTTCTGAAATCATCTTCCGCTGAGAGGCGTACCCATGTCAGAAGTGTACATTCCGTCCCGAAATCCTGTTCTTTCTGACGAAGGTCCATGTCCTTGAGAATCTTCATCACGCTGTTCATCGCTTCGTAACCGAATTTGAGCCTGAACCATTTGCCGGCAATCTTCTCAACACTTCCGGCTTTGTCCAAAGCCTCCGCAGAGGAGGTTTTGTAAGCTCTAATCAAGCCTGGAATCCCTAATTTGATGCCCCCGAAGTACCTCACAACCACCACTAGCACATCACTCAGGCCTCTGGAGTCTATCTGTCCGAGAATCGGTCTTCCTGCGGATGAGGACGGCTCTCCGTCATCGTTGGCTCTGAACTTGTCAGCGCGGTAGCCCAGACGGTAGGCGTAGCAATGATGCCGCGCATCGTGGTACTTCTTTTTCAAGTCGCTGACGATGTTCTTGATCTCTTCTTCTGTCTCAACGGGGAAAACGAAAGAAATGAAGCGGCTGCCATTGTCTTTGAACAGCCCTTCAGCCGGTCCGGGGACGCTCTTGTAGGAGTCTCGGATGATGTTTTCTGGTGTCTCCATTCCTAAGACACGAAATTAGTGTTTTTCACATAATTTTGCAACGGAACGAGATTTTTTGTAATTTTGAAATGGTTTATTGAAGTAATATTTATGGTCTATAAATTCAGGGTGACACTGGCAGGAATCAAAGGATTCTTCCGGGTCTATGAGATGAGGGGTGAGACAACCCTTTATGAATTTCACAAGCAGATGCGTGCGGACATGGAGTTCCCGCAGGATCAGTTGATAATGTTCAAGGCTATGGATGCCGGTGGCAGTGTCCTCGCCCGTTATGGTCTGTTTGATCTAGGGAGCGGAACTGTGGACAATATCACTGTGGCTCAGACGGTTAAGGCGGGAGTTGCTTCGTTCTTGTACTTCTACGATGTCCCTAACCGCAAGAGTGTGATTGTGACGTTCGAAGGCACTGAGGACAAGCCGGGCTGCTCTCCGACAATCGTTGAGGTCAAGGGACCTAATCCGATTGAGTTCGAGAATGGCTATGTTGCTTTCGAGGATCTGCCTGATTCTCAGAGACATTTGCCTGGACAGAAGCCTGATTGGGGCTCTGATGATGACGATGACGAGGGTGGAGCATCGCTTTCTTCGGATGTGGATGAAGATGATGACGATGAAGACGAGGAGGACGATGATGAAGACGGAAAGATAGTCTTCGATGGGACGGAAGATCTTGACATATAGCATTTTTCAATGATTATTCGGCACCGGCTTCTCATAATTCTCGGACCTACCGCTGTCGGAAAGACGGATTTCAGCATCTCGAAGGCTTTGGAATATGGTTCCCCGGTGATTTCATGCGATTCCCGTCAGATTTTTAGGAATATGTCCATAGGGACAGCTGTCCCAAGTGCTTCGCAGCTAGCCGCTGTGAAGCATTATTTCATTCAGACCGTTCCTGTGACGCAATCCTACACGGCAGGAGACTATGAATTTGAAGCTGTGCAGTTGGTTGAGGAGCTGTTTGCCCAAGGGCATGAGACCGTGGTCATGACCGGAGGCTCAATGTTTTACATAGATGCTGTCTGCAATGGGCTTGACAATCTTCCTGACGGAGACCCTTCTTTAAGGATTGAACTCTGGGAACGTCTTGAAAAAGAGGGGATTGAATCTCTTTCCAAAGAGCTTGAGCGGATGGATCCCCTGACATATTCCCAAATTGACATCCGCAACAGCCAGAGAGTCATCCGCGCTCTGGAAGTTTGTCTGGTTTCAGGGAGGCCGTTCTCTTCATTCAAAACAGGGGCGAAGCGCGTGCGTTCTTTTGAGATAGAGAAGGTAGGGTTGACGCGCCCACGCGAGGAACTATATTCAAGAATCGATGGGCGAGTTTTGAATATGATTGAAGAGGGGCTGGTTGAGGAGGTGCGCTCTTTGCTGCCTTACCGGAATTGTCAGGCTCTGCAAACTGTTGGTTATAAGGAAGTTTTTGAATATCTTGACGGAAAAATTCCTTTGGATGAAGCTGTTCGTCTCATCCAAAGGAACACTCGCCATTATGCTAAGAAGCAGCTCACCTGGTGGCGTCGCGATCCCGACATTCGCTGGGTAGATGTTTCCGCTCACTGAGCCTGCCGAATTTGTAGCACGCAATACGGAGCGAAGCGACTCAAGGGGTCTGGGGAGACCGCTCCCCAGTGCCCCACCGGGGCTGTCCCGAAGGGACTGGGGGTAGATGGTAATGATTTGCCGTTCTAGCCGGCTAGAACGGCAAATCATTACTAGGATCTTCCGCAGGAAGATCGTCAATAGTCGGAGCTGGAGCCTGCTGAGGCTGGGCGCTGTAGTTCGGCTGAGGTGCCTGAGCGTAATTCTGCGGAGCCTGATAGGCTGGCTGCTGAGCCGGAGCAGATTGTCCAATAGGAGTGATTCTCCACACGCGTACATCGTTGTACCAACGTCCATTGTACTCTCTGGCTCTTAGATTGAACGCGACTTTGACCGCATCATTGATCTGGTACTTGTCTAGATCTGCTACTTTATCATTACCGAATGCCGTTAGGCAAACCTCAGCGGGGAAGTTACCGTCTTGATATTCAAGGACAAAATCTTGCTTTGTCCAAGATCCCTTGGCCCCTTGGCCACTCTGTTTGGCAAGCTTCTGTTTGATCCTGCCTTCTAATTCCAATGCCATGATGATTCTTTCTTTGGTAAAAATAAACCTGCTCAGCGCTTGGCGCAAAGCAGGCTGTTAATTCCGCTGCCTTGAGCAGGGATTATTTCTTGTCCTCTACAACAGGCTCAACAAAATGCTTAACTGAGTCAAGCTGAATGTCGAACACGAGAGTAGAATAAGGATCGATGCCGCTTGTTCCGCGCTCACCGTAGCCGAGTTCTGAAGGAACATAAAGAGTGGCTTTTCCACCTTCTCCGAGAAGCTGAAGGCCCTCGGTCCATCCTGGGATGACTCTGTTAAGAGTGAGCATCACAGCGTCCTGCTCAGCTGTAACTTCCTCGATGACAGTACCATCGGTGAGGGCGAGCTTGTAGTGAACATAAACTGTGTCCTTAGAACCTGGTTTTACTTCGCTACCAGCTTCTGCGATGATGTACTGGAGTCCGGATTCGGTTTCCTGCACGCCAGCCTTCTTGCGATTGCTGTCCAAGAACTTCTGCTCTTTCTCCTTGTTGATTGCACCAACATATTCAGATCTCTTCTGGATGAAATCATTCATGATGCGGTTCATCTCCTCAGGGTTAACCTTGAACTGCTTTGTGAAATCCTCATCGCGAGGGTTGCCCTTTGAAGCTACAAAATCCTCAGCTCCTTTCTTGATCATGTTGAAATTGAGGTCGCCCATGCTGTAGTTCTTGATCATGGAACCGAGCTGGATTCCAAGAAGATAACTTACAGAATCAACGCTAGCCTTTGAAGGAAGAAGATCCTTGGCGTTTACTGGTTTCTGAGGGATGGTGGCAACGGCTGTGCTGTCCGCTCCGTCAACCTTGCCATCGACCTTGTTAGAGTTGCAGGCTGTGGTGGAAAGTACCAAAGCAGCTACTGCAAGCATTTTGATTGTCTTCATAATATCAATTTTTTAAGTTGTCTGTTTTGGCTGTCAGGGCACAATTACCCCAAAAGTTCTGCAAATATCGCAAAAAATATTGACTTTATTATCAGTTAGGAAGCAAAATGCTTGTTTATCCCGAAAACAATCACTATTTTTAGAAATAATTAGGAAATCTATGGAGATCGACTCGTCATTGCTGAATTCCAAGTTGAAAGAATTCTTTGGTTTCGATTCCTTCAAGGGGGATCAGGAACGGATTATCCGTAATCTGTTGGAAGGGAAAGACACGTTTGTGCTTATGCCTACAGGTGGCGGGAAATCCCTATGCTTCCAACTTCCGGCTCTGGTGATGCCGGGCACTGCGATTGTGATCTCTCCACTGATAGCCTTGATGAAGAATCAGGTGGATGTGATCCGGGGTTTTGTGGAGGAGCGCAACGGGGTTGCGCATTTCCTTAATTCATCTCTAAATCGGGCTCAAATTCAGGAAGTTCGCTCAGATGTCCTGTCTGGAGTGACAAAGTTGCTTTATGTGGCCCCAGAATCCCTTACCAAGGAGGAGAATGTGGAACTGCTCCGCGAAGTGAACATTTCGTTCTATGCGGTTGACGAGGCGCATTGCATCTCCGAATGGGGACACGATTTCAGGCCAGAGTACCGCCGGATCAGGGACATGGTCCAGATGATCGGGCGTGCTCCGATTATCGCCTTGACAGCCACTGCTACCCCGAAAGTCCAGAATGACATCCAGAAGAATCTCGGAATCTTGGATGCTACGGTTTTCAAATCCTCGTTCAACAGACCGAACTTGTTCTACGAGGTGCGTGACAAGGTTGATCCTGACAAAGATATTATTCGCTACATAAAGCAGCATCCTGGTAAGTCCGGAATTATCTACTGTCTCAGCCGGAAAAAGGTTGAAGAGGTTGCTAAGCTATTGGAAATTAATGGGATTCGTGCGCTTCCGTACCATGCCGGGCTGGATGCTAAGACACGGGCTGAGAATCAAGACAGATTCCTGATGGAAGATGTGGAGGTGATTGTGGCAACGATTGCTTTTGGAATGGGGATCGACAAGCCGGATGTGCGCTTTGTGATTCATTATGATATTCCTAAAAGCATCGAAGGTTACTATCAGGAGACCGGAAGGGCTGGACGTGACGGAGAGAATGCCGAGTGCATCACCTTTTATAGTTATAAAGACATCCGTAAGTTGGAGAAGTTCATGCAGGGCAAGCCAGTTTCCGAACAGGAGATAGGCCGGCAGTTGCTGATGGACACTGTCGCTTATGCCGAAACGAGCATTTGCCGCAGAAAGATGCTTCTGAACTATTTCGGAGAGGACTATCCAACAGACAACTGTGGAATGTGCGACAACTGCGTCAATCCAAAACCTACATTTGATGGTCAAAAAGAGATGTGTCTGGTCATCAGACTCATCAAATCTCTTCCGGAGCACTTTAAGATTGAGCATCTGGCCTTCGTCCTTGCCGGCCAGGCTAATGCTTTGATAAAATCCTATCGTCAAGACACGTTCCCACTGTTCGGCTCAGGAAGCAATCACAGCGTGAAATTCTGGTGCGCTGTCATTCACCAGGGACTGATCCTACATCTTTTGGCAAAGGAGATAGAGTCCTATGGGTTAATCTACGTCACGGCCCAAGGAGAAAGCTTTTTGGATCATCCTTATGAGATAACCCTTGTGGAAGACCGGCAGTTTAAGGGAAAAAATTCAGACGATGATGACGATGACGCTCCGTCACCTTCAATGAAAGGAGGCGGAGGAGACGCAGCCCTTCTGTCCATGCTCAAGAATTTAAGAAAAGACATGTCCAGAAAACTGAATCTGCAACCGTGGATCATCTTCGGAGATCCTGCGTTGGAAGACATGTCGATTCTCTACCCGATTACCTACGATGAACTTCATAACTGTCAAGGTGTTGGAGAGGGGAAAGCCAGAAAGTACGGTAAAGAGTTCATTGACTTGATTCGCAGGTACGTTGATGAAAATGACATCACAAGACCTGAGGATTTCGTGGTGAAGTCGGCTCCGACTAAAAGTTCAGATAAAATCTTTATTATCCAGAGTGTGGACAGGCGGATGTCCTTGGAGGACATAGCTGATGCAAAGGGCCTTGAATTGGATGAGCTTGTCACTGAGATTGAAGGAATCGTGGCCTCAGGAACGAAACTGGATCTAAACTACTACATCGGTCAAGCGATTGACGATGAAGTGGTTGAGGATATTTATGAATATTTCAAAAGCGAGGCTACATCTGATTCCGTGGAAGAGGCGGTGAAGGTTCTCGGCCCGGATTACGAAGAGATGGAGATCCGTCTTGTCAGGATCAAATTCCTCTGTGAGATTGCGTCCTAGATTGTCACCATTTTGAGTTTGCGATTCTCGAAATGAGCAAGTCTTCGGAATCCGAACATCTTTACATATTGTGCGAAATAGTCGAACCTGTCTCCGACTTGTTCTGGGGTGTGCGAATCTGAACCCATGCAGATGATTTCTCCACCGAGTTCCATGTACCGAAGCAAGATGTCGCGGTCAAGTTGCGGGGTACGCAGACCGTAAGTCTTGTAGCTTTTGGTGTTGATTTCCAACCCTTTCCCATTCTCGATCAAGTACTTAAAAATCTCATCGAAGAGTCCCGGAAAGTCCCGATACAGAACACTTTCCTTCGGGTACGGAGCATAGCGGGCTACATAGTCGAAGTGTCCCATGATGTCGAAGTCCCCAAGCCATCTCATTTCTCTTAGCAATGTCTCCAGGTAGCGCCCATAGGCTTCTTTCCAGTTTTTCCCCTTGAAGTAAGGCCCGAAATACGGGTCAGTGTCTTCAAGATAGTGCACAGATGCAATGATCTGATCAAAACAATGTTTTGCCAGATGCTCCCTTGTCTGGTCATGGTTCTTCTCTCCAAGACCAAGTTCTATTCCTTTGAATATCCTGAATTTCTTTGGAATCTCCTTGCCGAAAGCCCCTTCGCTGATGAGTCCGTTCACCCTGTCAATCTCCGCCTGCTGTGTCTCCACATCGAAGACCTCGCTGACGATAGGTTCAAATTGTTCCTTCATCTTAGGAACGTGGAAATCGCAGTGATCGGTGAAGCATATTCCTCCGAAACCTTTTTTGGCAGCGGCTAATGAACTTTTTTCTACTGTAGTACCCTCTCCATCGAAAGAGAATTGGCTGTGGTTATGTGTATCGAAAAACATAGGCACGAATATAGCATTTTTTACTTAAATTTGTAAATTGTATTTATAAGGAATATTATTATGTTCACATTTGGTTACAAAACATCGTTCAGCAGTATACTCAGGGCATTGGCTGCTATCGGAATCGGTTTGGTGATGATTTTCGACAACGCGGCTTCGGTGACTGTCGTAAAAGTCATCGCAGCGTTCCTGCTTGCGTCCGGAATCGTGTCATTGATTTATGGCTTCATCCGCAACAAAAGAGACGGTGTGCTACCATTAATGGCTGTGAACGCTGTTGTGGATTTGATTTTGGGCATTTTGCTGTTCCTCAATCCTATTTGGGTGGCTGGTTTCATCGTGACATTGATCGGTATAGTGCTCATTCTGTTCGGTGGCCTGCAATTAATTGCCTTGTCGGGTACTCTGTCCCTGTTGGGCGCAAGTTTTTCGTCTCTGATTCTTTCAATATGTGCGGTAGTAGGTGGAGCATTCCTGCTGTTCAATCCGTTCGGAGAGAGGATCATGAGCATCTGCGCTGGAAGTTTTCTTGTCCTTTATGGTGTGTCGGAGTTGATCTCCTCATGGAGGATACGCAAAGCCAAAGAGGCCTACGAAATCAGGTTCAACACCACTGACGAGACTCAGCCAGATCAAGAAGTGATCGAGACATCAGGTTTGGAAGACGCTAAAGAGGTGAACTACACAAAGATAGACGACTAGGGATGATTCCTAAGGAAACGGTTCAGAAGATTCTTGACACAGCCCGTGTCGAGGAGGTTGTGGGTGACTTCGTGACTTTGAGAAAGCGCGGGGCCGACCTTTGGGCCTGCTGTCCGTTTCATGGCGAGAAGACACCTTCGTTCCATGTGATTCCTTCCAAGGGGCAATATTATTGCTTCGGATGCCACAAAGGAGGCTCAGCGGTTGGGTTCATCATGGACTACGAGCATCTTTCCTACGTGGAAGCATTGCGGTACCTCGCCAAAAAATACAACATCGAAATAGTTGAAAAAGAGGAGACTGCGGAAGACATAGCGAACCGTCAGCGGAACGAAAGTCTGCTGCTGGTCTCTGAATATGCCGGCAATTTCTTCAAGGAGCAGCTTAAGACAGAGGAGGGCAGGGCAGTCGGACTTGAATATTTCCATTCACGTGGCTTGACAGATGCGACCATCGAGAAATACGGTCTAGGCTGGGCACCCTCCAGCCGTCATGCGCTTTCGGATGCCGCCAAGGCTGCGGGGTACAAGGATGAATATCTTATTGAAACCGGCCTTTGCGCGATCTACGATTCAGACAATAGTCTGCACGACAGGTTCTACGACCGAGTTGTGTTCCCGATTCATTCCATGAGCGGAAGGGTCATTGCCTTCGGTGCAAGGACATTGAAATCCAAGGAAGTTGGAAAACCTTACGCTAAGTATGTCAATTCCAAAGAGTCGGACATCTACGTCAAGAACAAGTCTCTTTACGGAATCTGGTTCGCCAAGAACGAGATGGCCCGTAAGGACAAGTGCTACCTTGTCGA
>CAKUSF010000083.1 GCA_934678915.1 uncultured Bacteroidales bacterium | reverse complement strand
TTGAATTTGGCCGCTCCGCACTTGGTCGGATGGATGAACAAACGGCCATATTTAATGTAAGGCTCATCAGTCATGCCAATCGCCTCGGCATCAGCCTTAGAGCACTCAACTTTCAAGTAGGTCAGGTTAATGGAAGCCGTTCCGAAAGCATCAGAAAGATCGACCCACTGCTCTTTGCCAGTTTCAGCTGTAATGCAAGGTGTACCTTCGATCTTCATCATGAGCCGCCAAGCATCAATTGAGCCAGTTCCCATCTGCTTACGATAATTTGCCAGAGGGACCCTATGACTTTCTCCAGCGGAAGCGTAATTCTTCTTACCTGCGGAGGCCAGTTTGGTCTCAAAATCATTAGCCGATGAAAGGACCATCTCCTTAAATTCTTTTGCCGAATAATGCTTTCCAAGTTTCTTTGAATATGCCAGGCCGAGAGCCACCACACCGGAGACATGAGGGCATGCCATCGAGGTCCCTTGCATGTAGCCGTAGTCACCATTGCCAAGCTCGGAAGGCAGTGTGGAAAGAACCATAGGCTTGAAGGAAGTCCAAGGTGCCAGGTAGGCCTCTCCTCCTGGTGCTGTGATGTTACAACCAGGGCCATAATTGGTGTAGTAGGCCGGTAAGTAATCCGGACCAAAAGCAGAGACGCTTATGACATCGTTCAATGCACCTGGATAAGTCGCGTAAGGATCGCCATCGTTGCCGGAAGCGAAAATCGCTATGCCTCCATCAAGAACATCGTTGTTCTTCGTGGCTTCAAAGTAATGGATAGCATCATATTCAAGAGAATTATTTCCTCCATTGCCATTTTTGTAAGCCAGATCCGATTTGAACGTTCCTCCAGCGTAGCCGAAAGAGCAAGAAATGATGGATGCTCCCATGTCAGCAGCGTACTTGATGGCCTTCGCAACTATTGACGAAGTACCGCCCCTGTCATTGTCAAATATCTGACAAGACATAATCTTTACTCCGTCCCCTTTCCCTGAACCACCGGCAACTCCACTCACACCGAGTCCATTGTTATTGACAGCAGAAATGGTTCCCGCACAGTGAGTTCCATGACCCGAATCATTTGCTTTAGACCAGGTTACAGGGCCTTTACTGACAAAGTTATAGCCATGAATGTCATCAACATAGCCATTGCCGTCACTATCCTTCCCATCCTCCGTTTCATTTGGATTTGTCCAGATGTTGTTTACTAAATCAGGATGAGTGTATTTCACTCCTTCATCCACAACGGCAACGATGATCGAATTGTCACCTGTCGTAATGGTTCGCCAGACATCAGCAACATTGATGTCCGCTCCTTTGTAGACCGAAGTCGCCACAGAGACATCCCCGTTGTTGATGTAGTGCCATTGAGCAGGAAGCGATGGATCATTGAATATATTCCCGGATGCAGCAGCACGTGTCAAGACCGCATCGTCCGGCACATACGGGTAGGATATTCCGTCAGAGGTTTTTTTGTAAGTGACTCCGTACTCCACAGCACTGACGGAAGCAATGCCAGCGAATTTCTCAGCAACACTTTTCTGGTCAATGTCATCCTCTATCGCGACAGAATACCACCTATCCAGACCGAATTGCTTTTCCAAAGCTTCTTTCCCAGGCATGGACGTAAACACTTTCTCCAAGCCAAGTACACCATCGTGGCAGAGGGCTTCAATGGTCTGCGCATCCGGTGCCTGATTGAATTTAACAAGAATCTCACGGCTCTGTTCTCCGACAGCTCTCGTGTTGATGATCTTGCCGACATCCGGGGCAGAAGGCTGAATCAAGGCTTCCTCCGACTTTTCAGAGCAGGACACTGCTGACAAAACAGCCATCGAAATCAGCGTTAAATATTTACAATTTCTCATGAGTTTTAAGATTAACAAGACCCGCCCTGAGGTTTTCAGGCCGGGTCTCGATACTAATATTCTATGGTATTTCTACCTTTCGATCTTACGCAAATCACTAATAATGTTAGATTTATCAAGTCGATTAGACTTAGGAGCTGCTTGAATTGCCTTTGAAGTGAAGTTAGCAGTTCTTACCTCACGCTCAGCGGAGATTCCTGCAAACCTTCCTACTGGAGTTACAGATTTCTCAAGAACAGCTTTCTTGAAGTCGAGGGACTTGCCGAAAGTGAAGTTCTTCATTGAAACCTGAGGCTGAGAGGCTGCCTTGGCTGCCGCAGAGGTGAAGGTTACATCCTGATCCAAAGCGAATGGCTCGACCGTCCAACCAAAATATCCAGCCTGCACAACATAGGCAAGGCAGAAGTTGAAAGTCTTTGTTGAAGCATCATACTTACTGTCAACAAGTTTGCTATAATCTGCATATCCCTCTGGATCAAAGTATGACTTGGCCTCAACCACATATATTGAACCATAAGAGCTATGATCCGCCCCTGTGTAATTAGTCGGAACAACCACCTTGCCTGTAGTAGGGTCATAAGTAAAGGTGAAGTCAACATTGTTCCCCCAGTGCTCAATGACATAAGTGTTCTTATAATTAGGATCCTTGAACACTTCCAAACCAGGATCCGAAACTGGAATGACATTGCCATTTTCATCCTCATCAGCGAAAAGGAAATTGTAAGTGAAGGTTCCAGTTCCCACTTTCACTCTTGGAAGACCGTCTGTTGTAACCTCAGCTGTTACTAAATCAGAGGCATAACCATTGGTTCCCCAAACAACAAGAGTGTAGCTTGTCAAAGCGGAAAGATCTGTCACAAGATCAGAGTAGCCATAACTGTTGACAACTGTCACAAGGCTGTCACCGACAGACTCCAGATTAGAGAAGATGTCTTCCTCTGTCGCACCAGCAAGAGAAGCGGTCTTGAAGACACCCATCTTCACATCCACGAGGTCTTTACCATAGATGTAGAAGAGAGCGGAGTTGATTCTGGTGTAGCCTTGACCGGCATATCTTGAGGTAAGTTCAAGACCAGCAGTGAGGTTGACCTTGTAATTAGACTCTTCTCCCTTAGCCACATAGCAGAACTCAACAGAAGTGTTCTCCTGAGCCTTGCCGTCAGCATCGAATGAGACAGCTACGAGAGTATAGACACCTGACTTTTCGAATGAGAGCGCGACAGCTTTGGACTCTGGAACGGCCTGAGCGGAAATCTCAGTTCCATCAGCGATTGCTTCAGCGTTCTTCTGCTTAGCAGCTGTGCTAAGAGCACCCTCATAGACAGCGTACTTGGCGGAAGCAACGTCAGCTCCATAAGTAAATGAAACTGGAATTTTACCTTCATTAGTCTCTCCAACCACGGCCTCGATAGTGTAGTCAGTAAGGACAGCGCCAGGGAATGTGATAACGATTGAAGCCTCTTGGCTACCATCCCATCCACCGATGCCATTCATGTAATAGAATGGAGCAATCTGTACGCCGGCAGGAAGCCCATTCTCCTGATACTGGAGGACAGTGTTGTACGACCAACCATCCTGATTATTAAGGTAACTATTAAATCCACCCGGATGCATCAGCCAAACCTTCGCATTGTAGGAAGTGTTGGTGTAGCCAGTGTTGAAATCTTCATAATAAACAAGGTCTTTCTTGGTTATCTTAGTCTCAGCCTTAGTTCCCGGATAGACAACGTCACCTGGCTTAAGGATACGGAAGACAAACCATTCGCTGCCATCTACGAAGTTGGTGTAACGCTTTGAGAACGGATTCTCCAATCTAAAGAGGTTCTTGTCATTGTCATTCTGGTAAATCTCGGCAGCCTTCTCGTGGTCCTGCTCCACAGTGAATCCCCACATGAAATTCTCTGTGAAAGCGACTTTGCCAAGCAGATTCCACTTCTCTCTTATGACTGAGAAATCAATCGCAATCGGATTGCTGTTGTACTTGGAAGCATACTGAGGGTCAGTAATCTCAAAATTAAGAGAATAGGAAGTACCGATGTTGATTTTGTCAAAAGTAAGATCGATGCTGCTCTCGCTCTGTCCATCTTCAAATCTGAGTTCTGAGACAGTGAACAAGCCACTTGTGTCAGAAACGGAGACCGGAACGGTAATGCTTCCGTTCGTAACCGTACGCATCACAGCGATTGAAGCCTTGGTCGGCTCAGCAGGATCCAAAATCAAGTCTGTCTCCTGCGCAGGGAAATAAACCCCGTAGCAACCATCCACTTCTGGCTCGCCAGGCTGATGCTCTTCCTCCTTTGCACAGGAGAGCATCAATGCTGACATAGCGAGAAACGACAATGTGTATTTAAATATATTTTTCATATTCATTCAATTTGATTCGTATGTCCTATGTGATAGATTTAGTCTGTGACACCGTCACGAAGTGAGGCGTTCTGTCCGCTGACAGGTTTTGCACCACCCTCATTGTCAACGATGGCTAGATTGGTGTTTAACTCATCGGTGCAGAAGCGGAGAAGCCACCATCCATCATCAGCAGCCATGTTGAAGCGGAAAGCCTCAGGCCAGTTGCTGTCAGATCCGTGGAAGCGGACAAGTGGCTTATTAAGGCGTCTTGTGTCAGAATTTGAAAATCCCTCACCCCAAAGCTCGACTCTTCTCTGGAACCAGACCTCATTCTCAATCGTGCGTCCTGTGGCCTCTGCGTTGTACTGAGGGTCGCGGTAAGTCTTCACGAAGTCATTGAGAATCTTTACACCAGCAGCGGTCTGACCACTCTTAATAAGTCCTTCAGCCTGAATGAGAAGCATCTCTTCAACTCTCATGAACGGCCAGTCCTCCTCGTTGGTTGTCCCACCGATGGTGTACATTCCGAACTTAACGTTTGTGTAAGGCAGGAAGATCATTTTCTCATCTGTAACCTCTTCGGTAGCAATCTGCTGTCCTTTAAGACTACCCCAAGTAAGACCATCAAGGAGCGGAGAATAAAGATCATTGTTGACCCACCATCCCTTACGGACATCGCTGTCAGGAATCTTGTTGTAAAGCAGATTGTTGATGCAGAAATATGACTGAGTTCCAGCTGAATAAGAATTAGCGGAGAAAGAGCGAATCCAAGATGAAGATGTAGCATAAGGGAAAGTCTTGGCGACATCCATTGTCATGTCATAGCCCCAAAGCCAGTTGTGGTCTGCGATGTTGTAGAACGAAGGTGTAGAGACCTCCGCGATGCTTGCAGGGGTGTAGCCTTCAGCTGCCAGTGCAGCATCAGATGCAGCCTCAGCATATTTGCCCATGTCAAGATTGGCTCTTGCACGAAGTCCGTAGGCAACCTGCCTGTCAATCTTTGATTTGTCAGGCCTTGTGTAACCTTCAAGGTTTGTGATCGCGAAATCAAGGTCTGAGATGATCTGGTCATAGATTTCCTTGACAGAAGCACGTGGGTTATTCGTGAAGTCGGTTGTGGTCTCAGTTACGAGCGGAACACAAGGCTTGTCAGCGGATGTCTGGTAGTTGAACTGGAAGTAAGGAGCGATGTTCAAGTAGCAGAATGCTCTGACTGCATAAGCCTGAGCGACCTTGTACCTGATTTCAGCCGAAGTCTCTGCTGTGATTTCGCCATAAGCCTTGATCACATCGTTAGCCCTAGCGACCTCGTCATAGACTCCACGGTAACGGATGTACGGATTGGCGTAGTCAGCGTTACGGGAAGAAAGCTCCGAGCATGTGGAGAACCAGTTGTAATTATTGTTCTGTCCTACGATGTCCGCTGCCTCTAGATCATTCGAGAAAGCCATCATCACGAATCCGAAATCGTCTGGACGATTGGACGAGAACCTGCCAAAAGAAAGAGGGTCTCCAAGTTTGGTAAACATGCCACTAAACGTTGCATCTGCCCTGCCAGGAATGATGGATGTTGTCGCCTTAAGCTGACTCTCAAGCATTGTACCTCCCTCAGGGACAATATCATCAATGTCCGAGCAAGCTCCTAAAGCCGCCATAGCAGCGATAGCGAGGATTGAAGTATATTTATTGTTTTTCATTGTAATGTCCTTTTAATATTAGAATGTCAGAGTGATACCACCTGTGATGTTGCGCATTGCAGAGTAAGCACCAGAGTTCAGACCTGAACCAGATGTAAAGGAACCGATACCCATTGAGTAACGAGGGTCAACACCCTTACGGGCAGTGAGGACTGCGAGGTTCTCACCTGCGACATAAACTCTTACGCTACCGATGTTCAACTTGTGTGTAAGTTTGGAAGGAATTGTGTAGCCAAGGGTCACGTTGTTGACGCTCAGATAGTCAGAACTTACGAAAAACCTGTCAACAGCGGTCTGCCCAACAGTTGTGTCTCCGTCAAGACGAGGGTAGTCACTATCCTTGTTGGTCTCAGACCAAGCCTTGAGAATATCCTTGTGGATTGCACTACCAGCACTGCTCTGGGTAAGCATCATTGACTGATAGGTACCGTCATAATACTTGCCACCGAGTTGGAATGAGCACTGGATGGAAAAGTCGAAGCCATAAGCGTTGATTGAGGTTCCGAAACCGCCATAGACATCAGGTAGAGTGGTTCCGCACTCGAACTGATCAGCCTCGGTAAAGACCTTGGTGGTCGTGGTCTCACCAGTCCAGTTGCCGTCTTCATCCTTAACCTTCTTATAGTAGAGAGCCTGACCTGTTTCATGATCTACACCAGCGAACTTGCGTACATAGGAATCGTAGAGGGAACCACCAATCTTGTAGATGTAGTTGCTTCCCTTGATGCCTTCCTCGCTTACGCTTGGATCAAGTTCGAGAATCTTGTTCCTATAGTGGCTGATATTGAGGTTCCATGCCCAGTTGAAATGTTTTGCGTTGATGATGTTACCATCGAGTGTGAGTTCAACGCCCTTGTTGCTGATGGAACCGACATTGACAGGAATCCTACCAGTTGGATTACCAGAAGAAAGCGGAACATCCTTGCTGTAAAGAAGATCGAAAGTCTTGCGGTTGAAGAGCTCAACAGATCCGTTGAGGTAGCCATCGAAGAGCTCAAAGTCAGCACCAACATTAAATGAGTGTGAGGACTCCCATGTCAGATCCTCATTACCCTTAAAGGCAAGAGAGAGGGAATATTCACCCGTCTCCTCATTATAAGAGTGATTGTACTGATCGATGTAAGGGAAGTAGTAGGTGACAGAGCTACCGAGGTTGTCGTTACCCTGAATACCATAGCTTGCCTTCAACTTGAGCATATTCACCCAATTCACATTGCTGAAGAAATTCTCTTTGGAGATCAGCCAGGCAGCGCCCACTGAACCAAAGTTACCCCATCGATGTCCCTTGGCGAAACGAGAGGATGCATCCCTACGGAAAGATCCGCTGACGAAGTACTTGCCATCGTAGTTGTACTGAGCCCTCGAAAGAAAGCCTTGGGTCATGTAGTCTAGAGTACTTGAACTTACATCCATTGATTTGGTGCCATCTGCATTATTGAGTTCACCTACATAAGGGTTGAACAGATGGTCATTCTCTCCAGAAAGGGACTGTGATTTGAGCTTGTACATCTCGTAACCAGCGAGAATGTCGAAATTGTGCTTTGTCCCACCGAAATCAGTCTTGTAAGTGGCGAGGTATTGTGTGTTGACCGCGAAAGTTCTGCTGTGAGAGACATAGACAGCACCATCAGTCGAGCTGCTTGAACCAAACTGGCTGTAAAGAGCGTTATAGCGGCTGTTTCTGTTCATGACACCAACATTTGCCGTCAAATCAAGGCCTTTGATAGGAGAAACGACAGCACCCCATTTTCCGTTAAGAGCGTCAGCGTAGGTGCGCTTCTTGTTTACCTCATTATCCCTAATGGCATTACCCACGATGGTAGGACGCTTGAAGTTGGTGTTGTTGGAATCATATTTCTTCATTCCGTTCTCAGTCATGATCTCATGGGTATCAGTCGCACGAACATATAGCGGATAGATCGGACCGATGTTGTTGGCAATGTAGAAGATGTTGCCTGACGAACCATAACTGTAAGTTCCAGGAGACTGTGAGTCAGTGTAGGAATAGCTGATGCTGGAAGTGAACTTCAGCCAAGGCTTTGCTTGATAGTCAGCATTGATTCTTGCGGTGTAACGCTTATAACCAGAGTTGTTGATGATACCTCCGTCATTCAGGTAGCCTACACTGCCATAGTAGGTAAGGCCATCCTTGCTTCCGCTTGTGGAGATGTTGTACTCCTGACGGAATGAATCGTGGAACGCCTCGTCGTACCAATTGTCTGGGGTATAGTAATAGGTACCGTCATCGTAACCAAGAACAGCGTTAGGGTTGATCTTGAAATTCCTACCGATGAGCTGCTGTCCATCAGGAACAGTATAGACCTTGTAACCAAGACCTCCGTTGTTCTGGTCGAAGAGGTTCTTGTCAGCGTAGGCGTAAGACTCCGCCACAGACCTGCCGGCATAGCGCTGCTGGTTGTACATCAAAGTGTACCAGGTCTCGTAGTAAAGCGCAGGATCGTCAATCACGTCATACTGAGGAATAAGGCGAGAGTTGGAACCCCATTTAGCCTCGAATTTAACATTAGGAGTGTTTGCATTAGCTTTCTTGGTTGTCACGAGAACCACACCGTTAGCTCCACGCGCTCCGTAGATGGCGGAAGCAGCTGCGTCCTTCAAGACAGAGATTGACTCAACATCGTTAGGGTTGATGTCTGAGATGGCGCCATCGTAAGGCATGCCGTCAACTACATAAAGAGGAGCGTTGCTGGCACTCATGGAACCTATACCACGAATGCGGATGGAGGAACCGTTAGAGGCAGGGTCACCGGATGATGAAATCATCTGAACGCCAGGGGTAGTACCCGCAAGTGCACTTGTGACATTAGTAGCCACTCTTTTAGCGATGGTCTCGCTCTTCACCATAGCAGCAGATCCTGTAAACGACTCCTTGGTCGCAGTACCGTAAGCAACCACAATGACATCGTCAAGGACATTGTCAACTTCCAAAGAAACATTGACCGTTGCTCTTCCAGAAACAGGAACATCGAGGGTAACATAACCTACCGAGCTGAAAACAAGAACTGCCGAGCTCGTGTTGGACACCGAAATCGAATAGGTTCCATCTTCTCCGGATGAGATACCATTCATAGTGCCCTTCTCCATGATAGAAGCGAACGGAATCGCCTCACCAGTTGATGCGTCACGCACGACACCGGTAACCGTTCCCTTCTGGGCGAATGCCGCGCCAAGGCCCAAGAACAGGCACAGCGCGATTGTAAATAACTTTTTACCCATAAGCTTAAAACTTTTGTTAAACTTAACGATTATT
>CAKUSF010000082.1 GCA_934678915.1 uncultured Bacteroidales bacterium | reverse complement strand
CAAAAACATGAAAAACTTTTTCATAACTGTTTTTGTGTGTTTAATTTTAATTGATAATGTATTAAATAGTTATCTTTCTATATGGCTGCATAGAGGGCGTAAAACCTTCTACAAAACCGTTGCAATTTACTAAATAATTTCCAAATGACAATATTTATATGGAAATTTCTCCTTGAAGATTGTCCCCAAGCCTTGATTTCACCCATTCATTGTCCGTTGTCTTACCCATCAAATAGAACAATTTTGCGAGGGCGCTTTCGGTCGTGATGTCTGATCCTGAGACCACTCCTGCTTTCTCAAGGGCTTTCCCCGTGGCATAGATGTCCATGTTGACAGTACCTGACAGACACTGGGTTACATTCATTAGTACCTTGCCCATCTCGGCAGCTTCCTTGACGATGTCTAAAAACCATTGGCTTGACGGAGCGTTCCCGGAACCGTAGGTCTCAAGAATAGCTGCGCGGATGTCAGGACCGCAAAGGAAATATTTCATGACCTGTGGCGTGATGCCGGGATGAACTTTGAGAATAGAGACCCGTGTGTCTAGACAGGTGCTGATTCTTAGAGAGTTGCCCCATGACGATGGCCTTCGTATGACGCTGTCGTTATACTTTATGCTGATCCCTGCTTCTGCCAGCGGAGGACAGTTCGGAGATCGAAATGCACTGAAATCTTCGGAACTGATCTTTACGGAACGATTTCCTCTTAATAATTTGGAATTGAAGAATATGCTTACTTCCGGCACTCGCGCATGGCCTTCGCTGTCCTTTGCTGAGGCGATTTCTACAGCGGAGATGAGATTCTCCTTTCCGTCTGTGCGCGGCACACCAATCGGCAGCTGACTTCCGGTAAATACGACAGGCTTGTCGAGATTTTCAAGCATAAAGCTCAATGCTGATGCGGAGTAAGCCATTGTGTCAGTTCCGTGGAGGACTACGAATCCGTCATATTCATCATATCGATTCCGGATTAGTGAAGCAAGGGATTGCCACATAGTCGGTTCCACGTCTGAAGAATCGATGAGGGGATCAAAGGTGAAGGAGTCGATCTTTAATGCGAATTTCTTCAGTTCGGGTACTTCTTCAAGAATTTGGTGGAAGTCAAACGGCTTGAGAGTTAAGTCCTGCGGATCTTGTCTCATGCCGATCGTGCCACCTGTGTAAATCATAAGGATGGAGGATCTTTTCATATTCCGAAAAGTGTTTTTGCGTTATTGGTTGTGGTTTCTGCTACTTCTTCGATGCTGAGACCTTTCAGTTCCGCAATCTTTGCTGCGATCAATGGTATGTAGGAACTCTCGTTGCGTTTGCCTCTGAAGGGGACTGGGGTCAGATAGGGGGCATCGGTTTCCAGAACAATTCTATCCAGTGGGATGTGTTTTACAACCTCGGCAAGGCTGGCGTTCTTGAATGTCACCACACCACCTACCCCGATCCGCCAGTCTCCGAGTTCCTGTAGCTCTCGGAATGATTCCAAGCTACCGCTGTAGGCGTGCATATTCCCCTTTAACCCTTTGTGCCGCCTGACTATCTCCATGAAATCCCCCATTGCATCGCGAAGATGGATGTTGACTGGAAGACCTTTGCGTGCAGCAAAGTCAAGTTGCCATTCAAGAGCTTCTTTCTGCTGTCGGGCAAATTCCTTACCTTCGTGGTAGTCAAGCCCTATCTCTCCCATTGCCACGACCTTACGGCCTTTTTCGTTTTCCCATTTGTCAAGGAACTTAAGCATGGAATCAATTTCTGAATGCCAATTGTCACCAACCGAGCCGGGATATAATCCGATCATCGGAAGCAGAGACTCAGGGTATTTTTCGACAAGTTCGAACATGCTTTCCCGCTCCGAACTGTCAATGTCTGGTTGGAGCATCAGACAGACTCCGGTGTCAGCAGCTCTTTTTATGTAAGCCTCCTCTTCTCCATTGAAGGCTTTGTCACTGAGGTGGCAATGTGTGTCTATGAATATCATGGCGTCAAAGATAGTGAAATAAAACTTCGCGGGATGTGTCTTGACACTATAAAAAACAGAAATAATCAAAAGAAACATAAATATTTTCACTTTAAACCACCAAGAATCCGGTAAAATGCTTCATATTTCTGGGCCGTTGTTAAGATATCGTGAACATGGAAATGTCGTTTGAAGAGAGGGCAGCGCTTTGTGCTCTCAACAGAATTTTTGGATTTGAACCTAAACTTGGTTTGAAGGTCATAGAAGCTGTGGGTTGTGCCACATCGGTGTTCTCGGAGCCGGAAGAGGTTGCGAGGGTTCTGGGTGCATATTCAAAGATTAGATTTAATTCGCTGATTACTGGAAGTGCCTTTGAGTCGGCAGCAATGGAATTGGAGAACCTTGAAAGGGAAGGGTGTCGGTTTGTGGGAATAGGAGATGTCGGCTATCCGGCACTGCTGATGGAGTGTGAAGATCCTCCTTTGGGGCTTTATTATAAAGGTGTGTCTTCTCCTGAGGTAGTTTTTGAAGGCCATCCACAAATTGCGGTCGTGGGGACTCGTGCTTTGACGCATTATGGTAAGGATTGGTGCCAAAGGATAGTTGGTGCGATGGCAAGTGCTAAGATCAAGCCTTTGATTGTTAGTGGCTTGGCTATCGGTGTCGATGTCGTGGCGCATGTTTCTGCATTGGATGGAGGGCTGCCTACGGTGGCTGTTATGGCTACTGGAATAGACAGCCTCTATCCGTCTCGAAATCGGGAAGTCGGAGAGAGAATCGCTTCAACGCCAGGCTGTGCATTGATCTCGGACTATCCTCCTGGTACGGATGCAGTCAGGATCAATTTCCTTCGCCGCAATAGAATCATTGCTGGAATATGTCGTGCTACGATTCTTGTCGAGTCCAAGATTAGAGGTGGGGGCATGATGACAGCTCGTCTGGCTTCATCCTATGGAAGAGATGTCTATGCTTTGCCGGGAAGGATTGATGATCCTGTCTCTCAAGGATGTAATCTTCTGATTCGAGAGAATCTCGCTGAACAGATTGGAGACTTGGGAGAGCTTGTCTCAAGGCTGGGCCTTGGCAATTCCGGCAAGATTTTGAAAGAAGATTACAAGGCTGATGTTGAGGAATACTATAGGGACAGATTGCCGGAGTCTGATTATCTTGACATAATAAGGTTAGCCGTGCTAGTTAAGAGCAAGCGCGGGATTTCTGTGGACGAATTATGTGAGAAATTGAAATGGACCTACAGCCATGTAAGCCACCTTGTCACCACACTAGAATGTGATGGCTTTATCTCCGTGGATCTTCTCCAGCACTGCTACGCTAAATCAGAACAACTTCAGATAAGATGAAGGCTGATTGTTGAAGGCATTTCGGAGCGTAGCGACGCAAGGGGTTTGGGGAATACTGTCCCCAATGCCCCACCGGGGCTGTCACGAAGTGACTGGGGGTTGAAGGAATAAGATGCTATGCTAGTCGTTTAAACGACTAGCATAGCATCACCGTAGGGGCCGAAGCGATAACCCTCGTCAAGAGCTACCTTATAGGCGTTCATGATGTGATTGAAGCCACCGAAAGCGGCTACCGCCATCAGCATGGTGGATTCAGGAAGGTGGAAATTGGAGACAACAGCGTCAGGTACAGAAAATTCGTAAGGCGGGAAGATAAACTTGTTAGTCCACCCATCGTAAGGCTTCACTTCGTGGGTAGTTGTGACATAGGTCTCAAGCCCTCTGAGCACGGTTGTCCCGACAGCGAGAACTTTGTGCCCCCCGTTCTTTGCCTTGTTGATGATCTCACATGCTTCCGGAGTGATTATGAGCCTCTCGGAATCCATCCGATGCTTTGACAAATCCTCTACATCGACTCTCCGGAATTGGCCTATGCCCATGTGCTCCGTGATGAATGCCTTGTCGATGTCTTTTAGAATCATCCTGTTAAACAGCTCGCGGCTAAAATGTGTGCCCGCTGCCGGAACAGCCACAGCTCCTTCGTTCTTAGCGAAGATGGTCTGGTAGTTCTCGTTGTCCTCAGGAGAAATCTTAGATTTTACCCATTTCGGAACAGGAATTTCTCCGAGACTGAACAGGGATCTTTTGAACTCCTCGTAAGGCCCGTCATAGAGGAATCGCAGAGTGCGTCCTCTAGAAGTAGTGTTGTCAATTACTTCGGCCACAAGGCTTTGGTCCTCACCGAAATAGAGCTTGTTCCCGATTCTGATCTTCCTTGCCGGATCCACAATCACATCCCAAAGATGTTGTTCACGATTAAGCTCCCTTAGAAGGAACACCATGATGTCAGCACCTGTCTTCTCCTTCTTTCCGTAGAGTCTGGCCGGGAACACCTTTGTGTCGTTGAACACGAAAGTGTCGCCTTTGCCAAAGTAGTCTATGATGTCTTTGAAAATTCGGTGCTCAATCTCCCCGGAATCTTTGTGGACGACCATGAGCCTGCATTCATCGCGCCACCTTGTCGGTTCCTGAGCCACACGCTCCTTCGGAAGAAGGAATTGGAATTGTGAAAGTTTCATATTCGATAACAATCGTTATAGTCAATCTTTTAAGATACGGCTATTTCGATAAAAATGTTTCAGTATTTGTAAATATTCTAGATTTTGGCCTCCCGGAACACCTCTACGATGGATGGATAGGTGTTTTTAAGGTATGGAGAGAGTCCCGATCTTGCCACCCAGGCTGCCTTTGTGATGTCCTCGTCCCGCTGCGGAGTGAGATTAACAGGGTCGGTGTAGAGCATGTCGTACCACCATGTGTGTTTGAGGTGCCATATTCCATTCCGCTTGTAACAGTGGTCTGTGATGCAGATCAGGTTACGTAGCTCCAGTTCCCCTACTCCGGTCTCCTCTTGGACTTCTCTCAAGGCCGTTACCTTGATGTCCTCTCCGGCTTCCTGATGCCCTTTAGGAAGATCCCAAAGGCCATTGCGGCTGATGAGCAGCACATCCTCCCTGCGGTTTGACACAAGCCCTCCGGCAGCGTTGACCTCTTTGAATTTTGAGCAGAATGCTTTGTAGGTGGCATCCACTTCATCGGTGGGAATGAATATCCTCGCGAGCGTCTCCGAGTTCTCGAACATCGTTACCAATGCGGTGATGTCATTGGGGTTGTTACCTAAGTGAAATTCGATGGAGTTAGGGTCTGACAGAGCCTGCTCCAAAGGCGAGCAGATGATCATACATCTTCTTTCAAGGTAAATCTTGTGCATCCAGTGGATAAGATATTGAAGTAAAACTATTATATTTGTAAGCTACGTGCAAAGTTAACAATCATTTTCAATGTATATGGAAAACATCGACAGAAAACTTGCTTCTGAACTTCTTCGGATAAAAGCGGTCTTGCTTAGACCTGACGAGCCTTTTACATGGGCTTCTGGTTGGCATTCACCGATTTACTGTGATAACCGTAGAATCCTTTCCGACCCTTCGCTTAGGTCGAAAGTGGCCGGTTGGTTGGCTGATGTCGCTTCTAAGGAGTGCCCTGAGGCAGAGATTGTCGCTGGAGTGGCCACAGGTGCCATTGCGCACGGTGTTCTGGCTGCAGACAGGATGGAGAAACCGTTTGTCTATGTGCGTCCTAAACCAAAGGATCACGGTACTGGCTCTCAGATTGAGGGCGTTCTCCCAAAAGGAGCGAAAGTGGTTGTGGTCGAGGATCTTATTTCGACGGGGATGAGTAGCTTGGCAGCAGTGAAGGCTTTACGTGACGCTGGAGCCGAGGTGCTTGGAATGGTCGCCATATTCACTTATGGATTTGATCTGGCGGCTCAGCGCTTTAGTGAGGAAGGTGTCAGACTGGCAACGCTTTCTTGTTACGATGCACTCATTGAGGAGGCCACCGACACTGGATATGTCAAGGAGTCGGACGTTGAGGTCCTCCGGCAGTGGAGGAGGAATCCTTCGGAATGGAATAAACAATAGAGGACGATCCCTTTAAATTAAGAATATTATGGCGACAGAGATAACAAGCAAACACGGATTGGTTGCAAAGCAGCCGTTTGAACTGTACATGGCCTTTGTGGACATGCGAAATTTTCTGCAATTTCTTCCTGAAGACAAAAAGGCTAATGTCGAGGCTGACTACGACACAATCTCCGCTACTGTGCAGGGCTTTAAGATCGGTGTTATGGTCAAGAACAGGACTCCGTATTCCAGCATTGAGTTCATTGACAACGGAGCTCCGTTCCAGTTCGGTGGTACCCTTCATTTTGATGCGGTTCCAAGTGATCCAACGAAGACCGATTTCTACATCGAGTTCCATGCTGAACTGAACTTGATGATGAAGATGATGCTTGGCGGCAAAATCCGTGAAGCAATGAACAAGATGGTTGACGGTCTCGTGGCGATGTCCGAGAGCAGGATGCCTGATGGAATCGATGAGGAGACCCTTCGGAAAATGAAAGAAAAATTGGGCGGGAATCAGTAGATGGAAGGTTTGGACGACATCCTTTTGCGGGACATTCTGACCAAGGCGATAGGGCGTGAGAGAGCCGAAATCGCTGTGGATGCTTTTCATGAGCCTGCATCGGTGTCTGTCCGGGTCAATCCTTTCAAGATCGGGAAACCGGAAGACTTCGCCAAGAGCAATTTCGGACAGGACGTTCAGAATGTTCCATGGAGTCAGTTCGGGTTTATGCTTGGGCAAAGACCGGTCTTTACTCTGGATCCTTTGTTCCATTGCGGGTGCTATTACGTCCAGGACTCTTCGGCCATGGCTGTCGGGAGCATATTCAGAGAATTGCTTCCGCGCTGCGGGGATTGTTTCAGGCCCGTGAGAGTCCTGGATTTGTGCGCCGCGCCAGGTGGAAAAAGCACGGATCTGGCCGCTTCGCTTCGATTTGCTTTCGGTGACAATTTTCTGCTGGTCTCCAATGAGGTCATGCGCTCAAGAGCGTCCGTTTTGGCAGACAACATGGCATTATGGGGCGATCCTAACGTAGTTGTCACGTGTGTGGACCCAAAGGCTTTCGCAAAGCTTGAAGGCTTTTTTGACATTATTGTCGCTGATGTCCCATGCTCTGGAGAAGGCATGTTCCGAAAAGATGCAAGGGCCGTTCAGGACTGGTCAGAGAGCACTGTTAACCTCTGCTCCACACGGCAAAAGAGGATTCTGGCCGATGTCTGGCCAGCGCTCAGAAGGGAAGGGGTACTAGTTTACTCGACCTGTACCTTCGAAGACGCGGAGAATGATGCAATGATTGAATGGGCCGCAGAGGAACTAGGGGGCGTGGTTTCTGAATATGATTACTCCAGCTTGCCCGGAGTCATCCCCACTCGAACAGGCGGACTGCTCGTCCCCGGATTCGTGAAAGGAGAAGGACAGTTTGTGTCTTCGTTGGTGAAGAACACAGGGGTAGAGGGCTATCGTCTCTGTGGAAAACCTTCCGGTGGACCTATTGAAAAGCGCAAAGGTAATCTGCTCATACATATTCCTCAAGCCATTGCCCGTGAGGTCTGTGCCCTTGATCAATTGCGTCCGATCCAGACTGGAGTAGCAAAGGGGGAATTGAAAGGCCGCGACATGGTGCCATCGGCTGATTGGGCTTTAAGCCTAGTCTGTCCGGAAGGTCAATATCCAGTTGTGGATCTCGATCGCGAAACCGCTCTGAAGTTCCTGCATCGCGACAGCATATTCCTAAAAGACGCTCCTCAAGGCTTCGTGATGGTTCGCTTTGAAGGCCATCCTCTTGGTTTTGTGAAGAATCTTGGAGTCAGGTGCAACAATCTTCATCCACAAGGACGAAAAATTAAATTTGATGTGTAAATTAATGAATATGAAGAAAATACTTTTGACTATTCTGGTCGTTATTGCTTCCTTGCCCCTTTGCGCGCAGACAAAACCGGCACAGAAAGACTATCTTGATCGCTACCAGCTGCTTGTCTCTAAACTTGGCACGACTGGCGTCGGAATAGAAACACTTCTCCAGCGTTGGGGAAAGGACTATCCAGAGGACACAGACATGCTTCTAGGTAAATTTACCTACTATCTGGCTAAAAGCCAGACCAATTCTATAGAAGTCAAAGATGCAGCGAAGTATCTCGGCAATTCTCCTGCCCTCACTTTGAAGGATTCTCTTGGCAGAGACGTGAACTATTTTCAGGTTGTGGATTACGATGACGAATTGTTTGGGAAGGCTACGCAGGCTATTGAAAAAGCCATCGAACTTAATCCGGATAGGCTGGACCTGAGACTGTTCAAGATTTCAGCCTTGATAGGCTACGAGAAAGATAGTCCAGACATGGCTCTTGCCGGTCTTAAGGCTTTGATTGACTACAATGGGCACAGCCACCCTTCTTGGGTGTATCCTGACGTAGAGTCAAGTGAAGATTTGTTCCCTTCCGTGATGCAGGAATATTGCTACGCTTTCTTCAAGATCGGTACTCCGCATTGTTTCGAGGCCTTTAAGGAATTGTCAGAGAAAATGCTTGCTTATTACCCTGGTAACACGACCTACATGACCAATTTAGGTTCGTACTATCTTGTTTGCAAGCGGGACAGCAAGGCTGCCCTAAAACTTTACAACAAGGTCTTGAAGAAGAGCCCTGATGACTACACGACCATCAAGAACTGTGTCCTTCTTGCCCGCAATGACAAGAACCTCAAATTGGAAAAGAAATACCTCCCGATGCTGATTCGCGTCACCCCTGACGAGACTGAAAGGCTATCTGCCCAGGCCCGTCTGGATGCGTTGAAATAGAGATTAATGTTTTTTTATGGCTTTGCCGGTGCGGTGGCTCTGCTCGTAGAGTTCTAGGGAATTGATGACGTTCTGCCAGATGCTGTAGAGGCCGCCGGCGACGGAGGTCACCGGGGTCATGTAGGAATATCCCAGCCAGATCAGGAAGCCGGAGTTCTTCTGGCCGAGGGCCTGGCCGGCGGTTATCTCGTCCGCTTTTATTGACTTCCGGTCTGCGGTTCCGTCGGCTTTCCTGCCTGCCAGTCTTCCGACGGCGAACTGGATGAGAGTGCAGACCAATGAGATGACACCTATCATTACTGCTGTCCACACGGAGATTCCGCTGTTCACAAGCGATCTTGTCGCCAGATAGATTGAGAAGGTCAGGGCCATGCCCCAGCAGTAGAACGCCCAACCAGTGAACCGCATCAGCCAACGCTGAAGCCTTTTCATCGTGTAGCGTATGAGCCATGCCAGCAGCAGAGGCAGTACAAGCAGGGGGAATACCCTTACGCAGATGGCTGTGAAACCATCAATGAATGAGGATCCTGTGTCAGGGTTGACAATCGGGATTGCGATCGGGAGGATAACAGCGACCGCTATGTTGATCAGTACTACGTATGAGACCGTGTCTGAAAGGCTTCCTCCCAG
>CAKUSF010000081.1 GCA_934678915.1 uncultured Bacteroidales bacterium | reverse complement strand
CGGGTGGTTCCACTTTTCTGAAAACTGTCGGTTCTCTTTTTTCTGAAATCTGCGGAAACAAAATTACTGCTTACACAGAGAAATTGACAACTGGAGAATTATGACATTTTATAATAAATTGTTCGCTCAATTATACTATCCTTTTTCCCTTCTAATGTTTTTCTTTGAATACACTTTATATTGGTGTCTATCAAAAATGTTTAAAGATAATGCACAAATAAACTACATAAAAAAGGGTGGCTATATCAAGACCGTTAAGGGATCACTATTATATGCGTGTATTGGTAATCCCTATGTGATATTTACTAATTTGATCGCGTATAACATAATATGCAGACTGTTGAAATTAAGTAACGGCATCTTCTATTTTATATCAGCTGCAGTAATAAGTTTACTGTCATGCTTTTATAAAAAAGAACGCGATTCAATTAAGACCTATTGCAAGGCCTTCCACCTTAAACCAAAAATCCATAAATTGGTTTCGTGTGCAATGGCATACATTATCATTATCCTTGAAATATATCTGGCCTTCATAACAAATCCGTTAATTAAATGAATATGCCATTATTCGAGTGCCGCTACACCTATGATGACAGGGGACGTGTCAAGACGCTGGGAAGGACAGTATGTGGTGTCACCTTGCCGAATATCACATATTCCTATGACGATCTGGGAAGGCTCGCATCCAGGCAGGCCACCGGGCGCGGCGGTGACAGTTACGCGTACAATCTGCAAGGCTGGCAGGAGAATCTTCTGGTCGAGATGTATGAGCATGAAGTGTTCAGCCAAAGTCTGTCATATTACACCGACGGCACGAAGGTCAAGACGATGATGTCCAACGGCCACGCGTTGGAGTATCGAGGTGGCTTTGTGTATTCCGTGTCCGCTGACGGAGCGAGAACTCTTGAGAGCATAGCATCCCCTGTCGGGAGAATTACAACTACTGGCTCTGGATTAGGAAGGACGTTCCGCGACCTCTGGTTCGTCCGCGACCGTCTGGGAAGCGTCAGGGCCGTGGTGGACATCACGGATGAGACGGTCTCTGACCTTGGTTCCGTCATCCTCGAGGAGAGCGACTACATGCCGTTCGGAACGAGGTTCACCGACAGCGCTGGAGCCCCGACCGACACCACCAACCGCCACCGCTTCGCTGGCAAGGAGGAGCAGGCATTTGCCAGCCTCTCGTACATCGACTTCGGGGCACGGCTCTACGATCCGGCCACGGCACGGTGGTATGGAGATATTAACAAGAAAGGCTGGCCAAGATTATTTTCGGCCAGCCTTTCTTGTTAATATTCATCGTATTAGATTACTTCAAGATCACTGGACGGAATCCAACCCTGACGTCCGTCCGCGAGGGAGATGTTCTTCCACGAGCCAACCTCGTCCAGAATTGTAACCTTGGTACCTTCGTGGATCACAAACAAATCCTTGGACGAACCGGAGGACGGAGAACTCTTCACAGAAGAAACCGGAGACATCACAATCGCAGTGTCAGACTTCAAGCTGTCAGACTTCTGCCAAACGGAGAAACTTAGTGCTCCGATAGAAAACAGCAAGAGTACAATCCCACAGTAAAATCCAATTCGTCTCCTACCAACAGAGGCCCCTAGCATGTAGAGAAGTCCCATAACTAAAGCCGCAGCAAATAGAACTAGGAATATGGCTGCCCAAGCATTGGAACTCATCACATAGCAAACTTTCCTTGCCACGCTTTTGAGGATAAACTCTGGAACAGGTTCAATCTTGTCCTGAACAAAACTATTTGTAAACTCAAGATTGTAGCGAGCATCTGAATATGACGGATCCAACCTTAACGCCCTCTCGTAGTTCAAAATAGCCTTTGGATAGTTTCCCTGCTTGAACCATGAATTGCCAAGATTATAGTACAAAGTGGCTGATTTCTGGCCAGACTCTTCAATTGAAGTCCACGCAGAAGATGCGTCAGAGAACTTTCCATCTGAATAGGCCTGGACACCAGCAGTCCACAATGAATCAAGATCCTTTGCTTGGATATTCATAGAAAAGCCTAGAGAAAGGAGAATGGTTATGATTGTCGCAGCCTTCCTAAATGACTTGCCTCCCGATTTCAGGCTTGAGTCAATCAACGTGATCACTTTCAACGCGTCATCGTAGTGAGATCTCATGGCCTCATTGCCACCATCTGGAGAATAACGGGCGAACTCACATGCATCTAGAAGATCCGTAAAAGCCTTGGTTTGTTCCTCGCTCACTCCACCACTAGTAAGAGCGGAAGCGATGTTATCTTTGCTTATCTCAGACATGTCCATGTTAAGTTTGTCAGAAACGAACCCAATGAGTGCCTTGTGAAGTTCCTCATAAAAAGCAGTGTAGAGATTCTTATCAAGATATTCACCGGCCTGGGCAAGACGCTTGCGTGCCATCTTCGTCGCGCGTCTGTTCTTTGTGCCAGCAACATCTGCCCTCATGGCAGACACCTTTCTGAAAGCAAGGAACACTGCTGAGACTCCCAGAACAAGCACAGAAAGCAAAATCCAGAAAAGAATCGAACCGACAAAGAACGATCCGGAATCAGACAGATTTGGCTTGCCTGTGAAGATGAAGCGAATGTCATCAGCCAGACTTTTCACATCCTTCCTTTCGACACCTGAGTTCACAGACACGGCTGTAGATGATTCTCCGCCCTTACCTTTAGCAACCTTTATGTGCATCGGTTCTGTTTTGAGTGTCACATACTTACCCTGATTGACATCGTAGTAGGAATATTCCACAGGATCGATTGTGAAGTCTCCGTGGCTCCTCGGAATAAACGGATATTCAAAAGACTTGCTTCCGGAAGTACTTCCTGTGCTCTTGTCAGTGTTTTCCGTCGCCTTTGTGTCATAGACCTCAAAATCAGGAGGAAAATTCACCTTAGGTTCCTCCAGAAGAGCGACGTTACCACGGCCAGAAATAGTGATGATCAGAGATGCGGCATCATGCGTCTTGATGTTGTCCGAAGTCAAGCGAGCGGATATTCCAAAATTACCCACTCCGCCACCAAAGGAAGCAGGCTGGCCAGCAGGAAGAGGGTTTACTTTTACCTTCACGGCAGGAGTAGTCACCCTCTTCCTGATTTGACGGTAGTCATCCTGAAAGAATTGGTCAAAGATACTGCCTGATGAAGAATTGTTCACCCTAACATTGATGACACACACAAGTTCGGATGGATCTATTGTTATGGTTCCTGACTTTTGAGGAATCAACACATACGTGCGGAGAACCGCAGTGTTGTAGATTTTATCGTCAAGACTCTCGCGCTTAAATTCAATGTTGTCAGGGACGTAGGTCTCTTGACTCCAGAAGCCATTGAAAGTAGGCAGCTTAGCATTTTCAAAACCAACGACATTGGTCCTTTGGTAAAGTTTCAGTGTTGCCGTGATAGGCTCTCCGACAACCACTTCCGAACGACTTAAGGAAAGCCTCATGAACAAATCACCGGAAGGAATTTCACCTGAAGTTGCAGATTGACGATTCCCACTTCCGGACGATTGTCCACCTCCCTGACTTGAAGACTGAGAAGATGATCCACCGTCACTTACTACCTGAATAGACGCCTGATTCGATGAAATTTTGTCACCGGAAAGCATAGCGGTAGCGGCAGGGAGTTGAAATGTACCCGTTGACTTAGGAATCAATATGTAGGTGAAAGTAGTTTGGTGGGAAGATGAGCGTTTCCCGTTAATTATCTGAATGCTTGAGCTTGATCCCCTCTGCGGTCCCCAGACAAGTTGGAAGTCATCTCCAACAGACCATTGGAAATCCGAAGGGCTTTTCTCCCCCTCAATTATGAAAGTGACATTGAACTGCTCGTTCACAGCTACGACATCCGGTGCCTCAACCCTGATTGAATTTTGGGCTGCGACCTGAAAAAAGGCCATGAGCAAAAACGCAGCGATGCTTAACAATCTCTTCATATTCATCCTGTTACCAATTCTTTTCCTTTTGGCGTGATTTCAAAAGAGCCGCCTTCTCTTTGTTAACCTTGTCTTGGGTCTCTTTTTCACGAGCCTGAACAGCTTTCAGCATCTGCTGAGCCTGCTGAGGAGAAATTCTGGCATCGCCCTCACCCTCACCTTGCTGAGGCTTAGGCTGTTCACCTTGATTCTGATTCTGATTCTGGTCGTTATTCTGATTCTGGTCGTTATTCTGATTCTGGTCTTGGTCTTGTTGATTATTATCCTGACCGCCACCGTTCTGATCCTGATTCTGGTTCTGATCGTTGTTTTTGTCTTGATCATTCTGGCCGTCTCCACCGCCACCATTGTTTTTCAACATCTGTTTCGCATAGGCATAGTTCTCTTTTGCGTCCAGATCATCAGGAGCGCGAAGAATAGACTGCCTATAGGCATCCACAGCCGCTTTCCAATCCTTTTTCTGAACCGCAATGTTGCCCAAATTGTAGTAATAGTCAGCACCATTAGGAGACATTGGAGCCACATCCTTAAACTTTTCCAAAGACTTACCGGCCTCGTCAAAATTATTCTCCCGATAAAGTGCTCCGGCTAGATTGTAACCGGCAGCGAAAGACGTGGAATCTTTAGCTTGAGCCTTACGGTACTCAATTTCAGCATTTTGCCAATTTCCTTTCTTAAACTGACGGTTGCCGGCACGGACTTCCTTTCGGTCGGTCTGAGCAAACGCTGCTGAACACGAAAGAACCAACAGGAAAATTGACAATGAATATCTCAAAAATGTCTTCATCTCTTTTCTTCAAACAAATGTTTACGGGAGCGTCTTGCACCTATGAGCATTTCAACAGCGAAGAGCGCTAATGCTATTCCGAGGAAATACATGAACTGCTCGTCATATTCCTCAAAGACCACGGAATTATATTCCTCATCCTCCATCTTTCGGATGTCGTTGATGATTGGGGTAAGGCCGAACTCATCGTTGCCAGCATGGATGTAAGCACCCCCGCCCGCAGAAGCGACTTCCTTCAAAGTCTCTTCGTCTAGATGGGTTACGACAATGTTGCCCTCTTTGTCTTTCAAAAGACCTCCATCCATCGGAATCGGTTGACCGTCAACTGATCCAACACCTATCGTGTAGACTTTGATTCCAGCATCAGAAGCCTGCTTGGCGGCAGCCACAGCGTCATCCTCATGGTTCTCGCCATCTGTGATCACGATAATGGCACGGCTATGTTCACTCTGGGCACTGAAACCTCGTATCGCTGTGTTGATAGCATCTCCAATCGCTGTACCTTGAATCGGAACGGACTCTGTAGAGATGGTGTTCAGAAACATCTTGGCACTCACATAGTCCGAGGTAATCGGAAGCTGAACGAAAGAAGTACCTGCAAACACAATCAAGCCAATCCTGTCATCCTGAAGTTTGTCAGTGATGCGTGAGATTGCCAATTTAGCCCTTTCCAATCTGTTTGGAGAATAGTCTTGAGCGAGCATTGAATTGGACACGTCAAGAGCAATCATGATCTCAGCACCTTTGATCTTATGCTCTTTAAGCTTAGCCCCCATTTGAGGTCTAGACAAACCGATTATAAAGAAGAAAAACGCCAATGAGAATAGGACTGTCCTTACCCACAATTTGTTACGTGACCACGAAGGCATGAGTTCATTCACAAGAGCCTCATCTCCGAACTTGCGCAGGCAGCGACGTCTGTTCCACAGCCAAAGCCCCATACCAAGAAAGAAGAAAGGGATCAGAAACAGCAATAAAAGATAATGCGGTGCAGCGAAAATAATCATGGCAACCTCCTTATCAACAGTTTAACAAGAGCCTCCAAGAGCAGGCAGATCAACGCAGCAAGGGCATAGGAGCCGAACAATTCCTTATAAATAGGGAAACTGTCGATCGTTGTGCGCGCCTTCTCCATCTTGTTGATGTCTGAATATATCTCCGCGAGTTTCGTGTTGTCGGTGGCCCTGAAATACTTACCTCCTGTCATAGAAGCGATGTTGGAGAGAAGTTTCTCGTCAAGTTCAACCTTGAGATTCTGCATCTGCACGCCCCACGGAGTCATCACTGGGTATGGAGCCTCGCCATTCGCCCCGACTCCAATTGTGTAAACCCTTATCCCATAGGTCTTGGCAATCTCAGCAGCGGTCTCCGGGGAGATCTCGCCACAGTTGTTAACGCCATCGGTCAGCAGAATCACGACCCGGCTCTTGGCATCGGAATCCTTGATTCTGGCCACAGCAGTGGCAAGCCCGTTGCCGATGGCTGTTCCGTCCTCGATCAAGTCGGTGGAAATCTCTTTCATCAGGTTGATCAAGGTGGCCCTATCGGTTGTAAGCGGGCACTGCGTGTAGCTCTCGCCGGCGAACACAACGATTCCAATCCTGTCGGAAGGTCTCTGGGCGATGAACTCGATGGCGATGTCCTTGGCGGCGCTTATTCGGTCAGGGGTGAAGTCCCTGGCCAGCATACTGGTCGAGACATCCATCGCAAGCACGATGTCAATTCCCTCTGTGTCAACCTTTTCCACCTTAGTAGAGGAACGTGGGCGGGCAATCGCAACTACAATCAGCGAAAGAGCAACAATCCTTAAAGCAAATGGAATATGCCTAATCACATTCAAGATAGTCTTACCTCCTGATTTCCAAGGTGTGAGACTTGAAACTCTAAGATGTGGCCTCCGGTCCTTCAATTCCACGTACAGATAACGCAGCACCAGCAGGGCTGGAATCACAAGGAGCCAAAGCAATTGAGGATATTCAAAATACATTATGACTGGCCTCCTTCCTTTTTGGCCGAAGATTTAGCTTCAGCTGCCTTACGGGCTGCCTCCTCCTCGGCAAGTTGAGACTGGTAAGTAACTGTCACAAAGCGCACAGCGGCAGGTAGAGCGGCTGCATTCTCCTCATCCGATGCAGAAGCCTTGGCGAACTTGACGAAATCCGCAGTCTCAAACAGCGTCTTCATCTCCTCATAAAGGTCAGCCGGAACACCGGAGTTCTTGAGATCCTTGAATATCTCGGCAGTAGTCATCTCCATCGCATCAATGCCATAGCGTGCGTCAATATATTCCCTTAAGGCATCAGTGATTCCTGAATAGAACGTCTTCTGCTTTTCTGGAACCCAATATTTGTTACCACGGAAACGGTCGAGTCTGCGCAGGGCGACTAAATATGGCGGATCTTTGTGAGCCGCACCTTCTCCGCTATTCTTACGTCTTGAGGCTAGCAGGGCCCAAATCAAAATAGCCAAGAAAGCGACACCCCATATTCCTAAAACATAAGGGATTACTTCCGAGGCTTTCAAAGGATAGCGAATCTGTCCCTTTATGTCATGAATCTGGTAAGTCGTGGTGTCAACAGGCATCGTGCGGATGTCCAAGACCTTTGGTTCAAAGACCAGAGTGTCAACCCTATCTACTCCAGAAGCCCTTACTACAGAAAGCGGCAGAAGTTCGTACTGTCCTTCATCAAAAGATGTCACGACCATTGACACATCTATGTCATAGGATTTTGGTTCGTTCCTTTTGCCTTGGACGCGGACAGTGTCAACCATGAAAGGAAAGACAATCTCAACGCTGTCCATAAACCCCTTCGAGAAGTCCGGTAAAGCGAATCTTGTTCCTTCAGCCACATCCTTCAGATGGAATCCATAACGGAATTGATCACCAATCAGAGCGGTGTCACGCTTCTGAAGAGGTTCCAAAAAGGAGTCCTCCGATCTGATCAGCATCCCTTTACTTTGCGGAGCCTGCTGTCCTGTTGCAACGATGGTGATCATCGTTGCGCAAAGAAGCGAAAGTCCGTAAAAAATACTCTTCATTCTATCTCCTCCCGAAAAATGTCATCAGTCCCTTGACGTAATCTTGATTTGTAGCAATGTCCACCGAATCAATTTGATAGCGATTGAACAACTTTTTCTCTCCATCCGCAACGGCACCGAACCATTTTGAATATTCAGCCCTTGTTTTCTTGCTGGAAGTGTTGATCCAAGAGGACTCTCCAGTCTCGGAATCCTTTACATGAACCAATCCGACATCTGGAATAGTCCTCTCGCGAGGGTCGTGAACTTTGATAACGGAGATGTCATGACGGTTGCGAGCTACCTTCAGAGCATCCTCATAGCGAGGAGAGCCATCAGGATTAGCGTCCAACATGTCGGAAAGCACGAAAGCAGTGCACTTCTTCTTCATCGCATTCGTCAAGTACCGCAGAGCCTGACCGACATCTGTTCCGTTAGACTTTGGTTTTAGTTCGATAATCTCGCGTATGATGTGAAGGAGATGACTGCGCCCTTTCTTCGGTGGGATAAACTCCTCAACCCTGTCACTGAAAAACAACGCTCCGACCTTGTCATTGTTGATGATAGCCGAAAAACTCAGAACAGCAGCAATCTCTGCGATCAAATCTCTCTTCGTCCTCACACTGGTTCCGAACAGTCCCGAACGGCTGATGTCAATCAAAAGGACGACTGTCATCTCCCTTTCTTCCTCGAAGACCTTGACGTAAGGAGAACGCAGACGTGCGGTCACGTTCCAGTCCATCGAGCGCACATCGTCCCCGTACTGGTACTCTCGAACCTCACTGAAGGCCATTCCACGGCCTTTGAAGGCACTGTGATACTCACCCGCAAAAATCTGGTGGGACAGAGCCCTGGTGCGGATCTCTATCTTGCGGACTTTGCGGAGCAGTTCGTTGGCCGAGTTAACTGATGAAGTCGATGCCATGATTGAAATGTCTGATTAAAGCCAAACTACACATCGCCCGTTACGGAACCTGCACAGCATTAAGGACCTCAGCGATGATCTGCTCGGTCGTGACGTTCTCAGCCTCAGCCTCGTAGGTAAGGCCAATCCTGTGACGAAGAACCTCATTGCAGACGGCTCTGACATCCTCCGGAATCACATAGCCTCTTCTCTTGATGAAAGCGTAGGCCTTGGAAGCCATTGACAGCGAGATGCTGGCACGCGGTGAGGCACCGAACGAAATCAGATCTTTGACCTTACCCAAACCATAATCGTCCGGAGTACGTGTCGCATAGACGATGTCAACTATGTACCTCTCAATCTTTTCGTCCATATAGACATCTCTTACAACGCTTCTAGCCCTTACGATGTCCTCTGGCTTGATCACAGGATTAACTGTCGGGAACTCACCGGTGTTGTTCATCCTTATGATCTGTCTCTCCTCTTCTTTCTTAGGGTAGCTCACGATGACCTTCAGCATGAAACGGTCCACCTGGGCCTCTGGAAGCGGGTATGTTCCCTCCTGCTCGATAGGGTTCTGCGTGGCCATCACGAGGAAAGGCTCCGGAAGCTTGAATGTCTGGTCACCGATCGTCACCTGACGCTCCTGCATGGCCTCAAG
>CAKUSF010000080.1 GCA_934678915.1 uncultured Bacteroidales bacterium | reverse complement strand
GTAGGAGAATCGAACTCCTATTGCGGGAATGAAAATCCCGAGTACTAACCGTTATACGAACCCACCAAACTAGGTCTTCCCAAAAGGCTAACCGCTAAATTGGGATGCAAATATATGGATAATTTTCGACCTTGCAAAATAAATCAGACGTTATTTCTGCTATTTGCTAACATTTCCTTCTTTATCCCATTCAAAAGAGTACAAAAGGGACTCCGTTTGTCTCATGTATTGGCGCTTGTCGTATTTTGGAGCATAGACCCATGCTTCTAGTACGATGATGTCTTTCCCATCTTTGCTGTAGAATGAGTGTGAAACGAATGGGCCTCCCATGTAGTCATTATAGACTTCCCAAAGGCCTCTTGTCTCGACGAAGTCAAGGTCGTGGTACTTCATGAACTTGATGCCTGGCTTTACGAACACGCTTGTTGTCATGTAGGAATTTTCTGCGGTAGCAGGGACATATTCTTTAAGGAAAGCATTACGTTTGGCAATGATGTTCTCTTCTGAAAAAGGATCTTTGCCGACAGCCGGGTACTTATAGACGAACACTCCCTGAGTACTGTACTGCTTCTCATCTGCAATCCAAATGAAATCATCCGTGACCTTTTTCAGCGTGTAACCTATTGGAAAATGAACTCTGCCACCAATCATTTTTGCCACGACATCTCCGAGCTTGGATTCTTCATAGAGCAAGGTGTTTGCGATGACCCTATTCCTTTCTGCTTGCTCAATAGCACCGGTGATGTTCTCTCCGTTCCTAGAAAGTACAGCAATCGCAGAATCAGCACATGCCGCATTGACTTGAATCACACACTGTGGGTGGGCCCAAACATCCGTCCTATAAACAACTCCTTGTTTTGTGACAGTCGAATCAATGTTGAATATCACAATGTTCCTATGAATTTTAAACATATCAGAAAACGCCCCCGGAGAAAGGTTGACCAATGAATATAGTGGCTCGCGTTGTGGCAGGTACTCACAGTCTCTTGCGAGCAGGCTCCCGATTTCGTTGCCCAGATTCCCTTCCCAGTTGTCCTTGCCTATAACAATAATGACTTCACCAGCCTTGCCGGACACGTTAGGCAGCAGGGTCTTTGTGTTGTTGCCGCAGGACACTGCAATGATCAAGGTGATTGCACCAATGATGATTTTTGATATAGTTCTCATTCTTAGTATGTTTTTCTGGGTGCAAAGATACGGCAAACTTCTAAGAACGTCAATTTTTCGACCGTGTAAATACTCTCGCTATCTAAGTGTAAAATGCTGATAATCAATAATGTTAGTGATTCCAAAACTCTTTTACCCGTTTTTCTTGTCGCTTCGACGGGCTCAGCGACCGTTCGGAAGGCTCAGCGAGCGATGCGTCATGGTCGCTGAGCCTGTCGAAGCGCCCTCTACCTAATCAACCGGGCAATGTCATTGCCGAATGCCAGAACCATTAACATTAGCAAAAGAAGCATTCCAATAATCTGAGCCACCTCAAGGAACTTGTCGCTAGGCTTCCGTCCAGTGATCATCTCGTAAAGGCAGAACACAATGTGCCCTCCGTCAAGTGCCGGAATCGGCAGAAGATTCATCACGCCTAGCATAATAGAAAGCAGAGCTAGAATATTCAAAAATCGGTACCAATCCCATGTCGCTGGGAAAACCTGCCCGATGGAGATGAAGCTGCCGACAGACTTGTAAGCTTCTGTGCTAGGAGATGCGACAAGCTTGAGATCTCTGAGATATCCACCGATGGTGCTGAAAGTCAGTTTAAACCCGGCTGGAATGGCACTAGCGAGTGAATATTCCTTAGTCTTTACCCCTGGAATCTGCATAAAGACTCCAATCCTGCCAGCCGTGTCAACCTGAAGAGGAACCATAAGGGTGTCGGCCCCACGCAGAATGGTCGCTGTCACTGATCCTCCTTTAATCTTTGAAAGGTAGCTTCTAGAGTCTTGAACAAACGGAGTCTTGACACTATCTATCGCAATGATCCTGTCATCGTGAAGCAGCCCCGCGCTTGAATTGGCAGATGCGTTCATCACGGAATCTACTACAAAAGGAACAGCCAGGTCGAACAGTCCTGGCGTGTTGAGAACTGCTCCGATTTTCGATCGGTCAATGTAGAGATCGACGGTGTCATTGTCTCTTAGGACTGTAACTTTGCTGACATTCCTTCTTGCCAGATCAGCTTGAAGCATGCCGAAATTCTCCGGAACGTAGTCGTCCATTTTGATGATGTGATCACCGTTGCGGAATCCTAGTTCGGTGCCAAGCTCGTTGGTATAGATCTGACTGCCCTCGTTGCTGATGTAAGCACTGCCCCAAATTGCCATGATGCTGATGTAGGCAATTATTGCGAAAATGATGTTATACAGCACACCGCCAGCCATTACCAATAGCCTCTGCCAAGCTTTTTTCGTGCGAAATTCCCATGGCTGTGGAGCTTTTTTCAAAGCCTCGGTGTCCATTGACTCGTCAATCATGCCACTGATCTTGCAGTAACCACCGAGAGGCAGCCAGCCGATGCCGTACTCTGTCGTCATGTTCTTCGCTTTGGGGAATATCTTGGTGAACCATTTTCCCTTGGTGCTGAACAATTTGAATCCTCCGGCATCAAAAAACAAGAAAAATTTGTCCACACGGATGCCGAACAACTTGGCAAACGAAAAATGCCCAAGTTCGTGGATTAAAATAAGAATGGAAAGAGCAAGAATGACTTGCAGTACCTTCATCAAAATCACCATCTTCAATCTTACTTTTCTATGCCCGCAATCATCCTTTGGGCCAATGAATATGTCTCTTCGTTTGTTTTGAATATCTCCTCTACAGAAGGTTCCTTAATGAATGGAGTGCGTTCAATGCATTCTCCAACTACATCAGAAATGCCATAGAACGGAATCTTGTCCTTAAGGTATGCCGCCACAGCTGCTTCGTTGGCTGCGTTCAGGGCGCAAGGAATATTCCCGCCTCTTTCCATTGCCTTATAGGCGAGCTTCAAAGCGGGGAATTTCTCGGTGTCTGGTTTGAAGAATGAGAGGCTTCCGAGTTCTGCGAAATCCAGTTTTTTGTTTCCAAGAGGATGCCTTTCGGGGAAGCCGATTGCAAATTGGATCGGCTCTCGCATGTCTGGGTTGGCCAACTGGGCAATCACGGCTCCGTCTTCATATTCAACCATAGAGTGGATGATGGATTCCGGATGGACTATAACGTTGATTTTGTCCACAGGCGTGTCGAAAAGCCATCTAGCCTCAATTACCTCGAATCCTTTGTTCATCATCGTGGCTGAGTCGATTGTGATTTTGGCGCCCATGTTCCAATTCGGATGCTTTAGGGCCATGTCTTTAGTGGCTCCACTAATCTCCTCTTTGCTCCACGTTCTGAATGGACCACCGGAAGCAGTGAGGTGAATCTTGTGGATAGCGTTCCCTTGTGCGGCCAGAAGACATTGGAATATTGCAGAATGCTCTGAGTCCACTGGCAAGATCGGGGCGTGGAACTTCTTTGACAATCCCATCACAATCGAACCAGCAGCGACGAGCGTTTCCTTATTGGCGAGCGCAATGACTTTTCCGGCACTTATCGCAGACATTGTCGGTGCCAGACCACTGAAACCAACCATGGCAGCCACAACTATGTCCACACTGTCGCTTGTAACTAGGTCGCACACTGATTTCATCCCCGCAAAAGCCTTGGTGTCACTTTTCTCCAAAGCTTCGGAAAGGCTTTTGTACTTTGTCTCATCGCAGATTACAGCATTGTTGGCATCGAACTCAATCGCCTGCCTTGCCATGAGTTCCCAGCTGCTGTTGCATGTGAGTAGCTCAACTTCGAAAAGATCTCGATGCTCCCTGATAACATCCAAAGTCTGTTTGCCGATGGACCCCGTTGAGCCAAGTATTGCTATTCTTCTTTTTTTCATCAGAAACTAATGTATTTGGTAGGATCTACAGCTTCACCTTTATGCCACAACTCGAAATGAAGGTGATCTCCATCCGAAAGCGAGCCTGTTCCGCCTAGAATTGCTATAGGTGTGCCGGCAGTCACTTTGTCACCGGTCTTTTTCATTAACTTTTGGTTGTGCTTATAGACAGAAATGATGTCCCCCTCGTGCTGGATTCTTACAGTGTAACCATCTGTGTCAGACCATCCTGCTGAAATCACAGTCCCATCAAGGACAGACATGACCACAGAGTTTCCAGGGGCCGTGATGTCGATGTAGGGATGGAGAGCCTTGTCGTAACCTTGTGAGACCACTCCTTTCAACGGTGTGAAAAAATGCATGCCCTCAATCGGAAGAGTCCGGGAAGAGTTCGGCTTTAGGTCGAAACGATCTTCATCTGCAACTTCTTTCCTTAGGAGAGAATCTTTCTCGGCAAGAGCCTTTAAATCAGCTTTTTCCTTTTGAGTGCTCTTTTTGACATTCATAAGACTGTCGATGTTCAGAGGCTTCTGGCCATCCACAACCCTGCGTAGGTTTTCAGAGTATAGCTCCCACTTGAAAATTACATTCTCCAATGAGTCTATCCTAATGGCATTCTGGATGGCATCATGTTTTGTCCGAGCATCAGGATATCCCGGAATCAACGAGCGTATAGGAGTGTAGGCTATGAGACAGAAGATAGCACAGACAGAGACCACAACAATTGTGATCACAGTCACGAGCGCACCTATTCTTGTGAATTTCTTGGACCAAAGCTTGTCGTGCGTGTCGTCATCCACTATCGTGAGCCTGAGGTTATTGCTAGTGTTGCCTTTTTTCTGTTTGGACATAAGATTTTGACTTGAAAGCCTTTTTCGTTAACTTTGCGGATTACAATGGACAGGATCATCGGCATAGATTACGGACGTAAGCGCGTTGGAGTCGCGGTCAGCGACCCTCTGGGGATTTTTGCCTCAGCCCTGGACACGGTTCCAGCTACAAAGATAATAGAATATCTCAAAAATTATGCTCAAAAAGAGGTTATATCCCGCTTTGTTGTGGGCTATCCGATGAACATGAACAACACTCCATCTGAAGCAGCTGCTGACGTTGACATATTCCTAAAAACTCTGGCCAAGTCCTTTCCTGGGATTCCGGTGACTCTTGAGGATGAACGATTTACCTCTGTTCTCGCTCACCGTGCGATGATTGACGGTGGGATGAAGGCAAAGGATCGAAGGGACAAGACTTCTGTTGACAAGATCAGTGCTGCAATCATCCTTCAGAGCTATTTGGACAGAACTAACAGAAATTAAGGAGACAGTTTTTATGATATTACCTATTTATTTGTACGGATCAGAAGTGCTTCGGCAGAAGGCTGTTCCTGCGGATCTTGCACAGAAGGAAAAGCTCGCTAAGTTGGTTGGCGACATGGAGGAAACTCTGGCTAAGGCTGAAGGCTGCGGACTGGCCGCCCCTCAGGTTGGAGAAAGTGTCAGGGTTTTGATAGTTGATGGGACCGGAATGGCCGATGTTTATCCCTATCTCGCTGATTTTAAGAGAGTGATGATCAATCCTGTCATCACTTGGGAAAGCGAAAAGAGTTGTGAATATTCAGAAGGATGTCTCAGCATCCCTGGCATTTATTGCGATGTTGCCAGACCTCAGAGCATGACGGTTGAGTATTATAACGGTGATTTGGAGAAAGTTACCGAAACTTTTGACAAGTTTGCATGCCGCATGGTCCAGCATGAAATCTCTCATTTGGACGGGGATATGTTTGTGGATCATGTCGCCCCGATCAGAAAGAAAATCATTTCGAAAAAACTGCAGAACATTGCGAAAGGAAAGATTTTTGCAAGGTACGCCACGAAAATTAAATAATCAAAAACGCTATGGGTGCATTTCACGCGTATGACATACGCGGAGTCTATAATGTTGACTTCGATCGTAACACCGCTTACAAAGTGGGCTATTTTCTTCCGGAACTCCTTGGTACAGACAAAGTTTTGGTTGGCCGTGACTGTAGGACTTCGTCTCCGGAAATTCATGAATATCTTGTAAAAGGAATCACAGATGCAGGAGCTGATGTCTATGACATAGGTCTTAGCACGACCCCGATGGTCTATTTTGGTACTGCCAACTACGGTTTCAAGGCATCTGTTCAAATCACAGCCTCCCACAATCCTAAGGAATATAACGGAATGAAAGTTTCCAGAGAGAATGCTCTCCCTGTTGGCTTGGATTCCGGCCTTGGCCAGATTAAGGAATGGATCGATAGTGGCAGGCCAACGCCTGTGGCTGAGAAGAAAGGTCAGGTGATTCTTAAGGATATTCATAAAGATTACCTTGACTTCCTTTTGAAGTTCAAGGGAGACTATTCGGATGTCAAGATTGCGTTTGATCTTTCCAACGGAATGTCAAGCCTTTACGCTCGTGAGATTTTCGGTGATGAGCCGGCTTACATCTTTGAGGAGATGGACGGGAACTTTCCTAATCACGAGCCGAATCCGTTGATCCCTAAGAATGTTGAGCCGCTTCAGGCTTTGGTGAAAAAGACTTGTGCTGACGTTGGTGTGATCTACGATGGTGATGCTGACCGTGTTATGTTCGTGGACAACGAGGGCAAGTTTGTTTCTCCAGATCTTATGATTGCAGTTCTCGGCCATTATTTTGTGGATGAGAAACACGAGACTGGCACAGTCCTTCAGGACATCCGCAGTTCAAAGGCGGTAGGGGAGTATCTTACTCCGATGGGATGCAAGATGGCCACATGGAAGGTCGGTAGGGCATTCGCTGCGAGGAAACTGCGTGAACTGGATGGTGTCTGGGGTGGAGAGCTGGCTGGCCATTATTATTTCCGGGATTTCTTCTATTCTGACAGCGGACTTTTGGCTTCCATATTGATTCTCAGGGTTGTGGCGGCCATGAAGAAGAAAGGAATCACCCTCCACGAATTGATAGGCAAGATTGCACGTTATCAGAACTCAGGAGAGATAAACTTCCGTCTTGACGACAAGAAAGGTGCGATGGACGCTGTCAAGGAATATTTCACCTCTAAAGAGACACCAACCGCTGAGATGGATTTTGATGGCTATAGGGTAGAGTTCCCTAACTGGTGGTTCAACATTCGCCCTTCCAACACGGAGCCTTATCTGAGATTTATCTGCGAGGCAACTTCGGACGCGCTACTTGAGGAGAAAGTTAATGAAACGAAGAATCTTCTTGTTGAAAGATTCGGTGCTAAATTATAGGTAAACCGATGATTTCTAGAAGATTTTGGGTCGGTGCGATTGTTGTCGCCCTGACAATGATTCATTATTCTTTGCCAGTCTTGGCACAGGACACCACGATAAAGACGAAGAAGCAGGCCGAGATTCTTGTACCAAGGATTTCTAGGGAGTCCGTGCAGTCGCTGGACCCTAATAGGGCGATGGCCCTGGACACGATTGACACGGCAGATCCTCACATCAAAATTCTTCTCCTTTCGGACAACACATGGAAGTATTTCAAGGATCCCGGCTACGCTCGTGACCACAAGATATTCAATGAATATTGGACTCACGATTATCCTGATCCTTATCACGTCTCGCTTGATGAACTTCCAGACGAGATTGCCCTTTGGATAGTTGACACTCTTAGCGAGTACAAGTGTCCTCATCAGAATGATGTCTATTCAAAGTTTGGCTATCGGCACAGGCGTCGTCATCAGGGGGTGGATTTACCTTTGCAGACAGGGACACCAGTCTATGCGGCTTTTGATGGCAAAGTTCGTTTGTCCAAACGCTACAAGGGCTATGGCAATCTCGTTGTCCTACGGCATGACAACGGACTTGAGACCTTTTATGGCCATCTTTCCAAGATTTATGTGCAGGATGATCAGTGGGTGAACGCTGGCACAATAATCGGCCTTGGAGGCTCAACTGGCCGCTCTACCGGTCCTCATCTGCATTTCGAGACCCGGTACAAGGGTTACGCTTTTGATCCTGAGTGGCTGATAGATTTCCATTCAGGAACTTTACGGCATAGGCTTTTTGTCCTAAAGAAGAAGTACTTGAATGCGGGCAGTAAATACGTCCCAGAGAGTGAGCAAGAAGAGATAGACATTCTTGAGGGCGATGCCAAGGACAAGGAAGAGGCTGCCAAGAAAGCCGAGGCTGAAAAAAAGGCCGCAGCCGCAGCTCAGTACCACACAATCCGTCAGGGTGATACCCTTGGAGCCCTGGCCCGTAAGTACCACACCACTGTCAAGGCTCTCTGCCGCCTCAACGGCATCAAAGAGACCACCACCCTCCGTCTCGGTCGGAAGCTCCGGGTGAAATAAGAGGGCCTGAAGAGAACGCATCCCAGTGCCCCATTGTGGCGTCCCGTAAGGGACTGAGGTTAAATTCGGACTACAAAGAGAGGGTGGAGCAATTCGCTCCACCCTCTCTTTGTGGTCCCAGTAGGGCATGATCCTACGACCCCCTGATTATGAGTCAGATGCTCTAACCAACTGAGCTATGGGACCGGTAGCTGTCTGTCTAATGGGCAGACAATTCTTTCCAAATTTACCAATCTTTCCGGAAATCCCAAATTAAATTTAGGAATTCTGATTGTTTTTTTTGAAAGGTGGCGAAGTGTTCTAATATTCATTAATTCCATTTTCGGCCATCCATTCGAGCAGCGGAGTACTGTCAAAGCCGGCTGTGCCTTTCAGGAATGCATTGATTCTGAATTTAATATCGTGGCTTAACCGAAAGATGTTCTTGAGTGTCTCCAGAACGCAGAACTCCGCAGCAATTCCGCAGACTGTCACTTCATCTCCGGGCCTGAACAGGTCGTCCGTAGGGAGGGTGATCTCAGAGTTGGCCGCACTACTTGGGGTAGGCGCATCCGAGAACGCCCCATATTCCTCCCGGTCCTTATTCTGTCCTTTTAGAATGAATCTGGTTTTTGCTTCGTCCAGCCCATCCAGAAGGCTGTCAGCGAGACTAGCTCCCGAAGTGTAGTGGACGCAGTGTTCCGGCCAGGTCCCACCGTTCCCTTTGAACGAGCAATGGTCTTTCGGATGCCAGTCGAGTGTGAAATACACGTTGTCGAAGCCCTCCTTGATCCGGTTTATTTCCTGGATGACCGTCTCTGCGCCCGGTACGGCCAAGGATCCGTCAATGAAGTCTCTCTGCACATCGACAACCAACAAAACCTTTCTTCCTGCCATGATTCTATCCTTTAATGTGTATTTTTAGTGTTTCCGTTATCGCTTTTTGTACACCAAACCCCGTTCCTATGTACCAACCGCTCTGTTTTTAATGGCAACGTGCCTATCCCGGCTTCAAGGTAGCTGTGCTACTCTCAATGTCCTTAGAAATCAAAGGGTTATGAGGGAAGGAAAAACGGACAAACCGTCATTTCTGATGATTTGTCCGCTTTGGCTCCTCAAGTAGGACTTGAACCTACGACCCCCT
>CAKUSF010000079.1 GCA_934678915.1 uncultured Bacteroidales bacterium | reverse complement strand
TCACTTCAATACATCCGGTTTTTTTTATGTTTTCTGAAAACATTTCGTTAGATTTGTTGAATAATCAATAACACTCACATGCCTTGGCTCCACGGTGTGGTTTCCGTCCCCAAGGTTTGTCTGGCAAAGATAGTATTTTTTTATGGGAAACATCGATGAAAAAAGGCTTTCCGCTTTACTGGAAAGAATAGGCAACATAAAGACGGAGCTTGAGGCTCTTGAGAAAGAGGTTCGTGGGCTTGGCGAGGTCACTGAGCCTGCCGAAGTGACCTCTGCTCCCGAAGCCACCGACGCGGTCTCTGAGCACAAAACGACGGTCACTGAGCCTGCCGAAGTGACCGAGCCCGAAGAGGCGTTTGACATCCAAACCCCTATCGACATTGACCTTCAGGGCATTGACATGCCTTCCGTCTTAGAAGATCCTATCGTTGAATATGCTGCCGCTTCGATGGTTAGTGAGCCTCAAACCACAAGCTCAGCGACCGAGGACATTCCGGTCACTGAGCCTGTTGAAGCGACCGAGCCTGCCGAAGCGTCCGAACCTGTCGAAGCGTCCACAGAGACACTAGCAGCCACCAGCGCGGTCACTGAGCATGTCGAAGTGATCGCGCATTCGGAAGTCCCTATCAATCAGCCTGATGACGACCTCCCATTCGAGGATGATCTCCCGGCTGACGAGCCTTCAACAATTCCAGAATCGGATGCTAAGCCAATTCAAGAGCAGACACTTGACATCGAACCAGAAATTGATCTCAAGCCGACTCCGGAACCAGAACCGGAGGCAAAGCCCCAGGCCGCCATTCTTGACACTCAAAAAGCCGAGACTGCTGTCATGGATGTGATGGCAGAGAAGCAAGCCTGGCGGACAGACCGCCCCGGCTCCGAAGTAAAGAACGTCATCAGCGCAATCTCTCTCAACGACAGAGTTCTGCTGATCAACGTTCTGTTCAAAGAAGACCCGATTCTTTTCCAGAACACAATCAGCGCCTTTAACGGAATGTCAAAACTCGAAGAAGCCATCACCTATGTTCATGTTAATTTCCCGGAATGGGACATGAACTCAGAACCTGTTTATAGGCTGATGATGGCCGTCAGAAGAAAACTCAGGTAGAATGCCCGGAATTCTCTACATAGTCCCTACACCTGTGGGCAACCTTGATGACATGACTTTCAGGGCTGTCCAAGTGCTGAAAGATGCCGACCTTATTCTCGCTGAAGACACTAGGACCAGCAGCATTTTGCTTCATAAGTACGACATCCATGGCAAACTCCAGTCTCACCACAAGTTCAATGAGCATCAGACCGCAGAAATGATCAAGGAGAGGATTCTCGGTGGGCTTAATGTCGCACTAATCAGTGATGCCGGTACGCCTGGAATCTCAGATCCGGGGTTCCTTTTGGCCCGGACTTGTGCCGCTGAAGGAATTGATGTTCAGACACTTCCGGGAGCAACTGCTTGCATTCCAGCGATAGTCTCATCTGGTTTGCCATGCGACCGTTTCTGCTTCGAGGGATTTCTTCCCGTGAAAAAAGGGCGCCAAACCCTGCTTAAGACTCTGTCAGAGGAGCCTAGGACAATGGTTTTCTACGAATCTCCTTACCGATTAGTCAAAACTCTCGACCAGTTCATTGAATATTTCGGAGCGGAGCGCGAGTGCTCTGTTGCCAGAGAAATTTCCAAAATTCATGAAGAGCACAAACGTGGAACTCTCGCGGAAGTGTCGGCATGGTACAAGGAGCATGAACCCAAAGGCGAGATTGTCATAGTTGTCGCAGGAGCACCGTCCGAGAAAAAAAGGCGCAAAGAAGAAACGGAAGAGTAGCTTCTGAATATTCATTTTTCAGCCGCAACCAAACATTTCCAAACATGATTTAAACTGAATTAATCACCCTATCTCATGAAAAACTTCAATTCCAACAAGGATGGCAAGAAGCCGTCCGCTTCATTTGTTGTCGGGGCTGTGGCCCTGCTCTTTCTCATTGTCGGTTATCAAGCTGCATTGTTCATCCATAAGGCCTCGGTAGCTAGGATTATTGCGAATCATGATGAGCCTGACACGGTGATTGTCTATGCGCAGGATTTAGAGTCAGAACTAAGTAATAGTCAGTCGCGTCGACAGACTCGGTCGCATCGACAAGCTCAGCGACCGAACGGTGAGGCCACTTCGGACGGCTCTTTGGTGTACCGATCTATTGACAGCGAAGGGAACAGCAGACAGGTCGCTGAGCCTGCCGAAGCGAAGTATCGGACCGGTACATACCGAAAAAACTCCGAGCATTCCTTCCAAGCCGAGCAAATCAGACGGAACTTCGCTCCGAGAAAGTATGAGAGTTTCCGCTTCGATCCGAACACGGTGAGCGTTGACGATTTGATGAGACTGGGGTTTACGCAAAAACAGGCGCAGTCAATCGATAACTACCGCAAGAAAGGTGGTCGGTTCCGTCGAAGGATCGACTTTGCGAAATCCTACGTCGTGGAGGATTCCGTGTACAGAAGGCTAGAGAAGTACATTGATATTCCCAAAATAGACATCAACTTGGCCGACTCGGTGGCATTCATGTCGCTTCCTGGCATCGGAAAATTTTTCGCTGGAAAGATTGTTTCCTACCGAAATGAACTTGGGGGATATTCTTACCCTGAACAGCTCATGGACATCTGGCACTTCGATCAGGAAAAATTCGACAACCTCAAGGATCTTATTAAGGTGGACACAACCGCCACTCCGGCATATTCATTATGGACACTCCCTGAGAAAGATCTAGCCTTGCACCCCTACATCGGCAAGCGCGCTGCGCGGAGCATTGTAATATTCAGGGAAAACTCTCCTAAAAGCGATTGGACAGTCGCTAACCTCCAAAAAGCCGGCATCATCGCACCAGACAAGGCTTCCAAACTAGCCCATTGCCGCATCGTCAAGCCATAACCATGCGCTCTTTGGGAACGATATCAAGGCAAAATGTCACCGGAAAGGAAATCAAAACCCAAAGTACGTGTTAACGAACGGCAGTGGAAAAATCAAATGGCAGATTTTGGTAACGTGCAAAATCTGCCATTTGATTTTTTCCACTGCCGCCATATATATTTTATTAATATCGCGCACATTATCCATTGATGGACATGGCCTGTCAGCGACGGGGGTGATGGGAGAGGACGGACTGCTGCCAGGTGGAGGAGTCTATGTGGGTGTAAATTTCTGTGGTGGTGATGCTCTCGTGACCAAGCATGTCCTGGACTACACGGAGGTCTGCACCGTTTTCGATAAGATGGGTCGCAAAGGAGTGACGGAAGGTGTGTGGTGAGATTTCCTTGTGGATGCCGGCAAGCATGGCCTGACGCTTGACAAGGTTAAACATCGAAATTCTGCTGAGGGACTTGCCGAAGCGATTCAGGAACAGAATGTCATCAAACTCGTTTGAAGCCGGTTCGGGCCTAACAGACAAGTAATTACGAACAGCAGAAGCTGCCATCTCCCCCATCGGGACAATGCGCTCCTTGTTACCCTTGCCGATGACACGAACAAAGGACTCATCGAGATAGACACAGGATATTCTTAAATCAACGGCCTCCGAAACTCTCAAGCCGCAGCCGTAAAGGACTTCCAGAATCGCCCGGTCACGCCTTCCGGTCCATGAAGACAAATTCACCGATTCCATGATAGCACTAACTTCCTCGATAGACAGTACAGCTGGAAGATAGTGTCCCATCTTCGGAGCGTCAATAGGATCACAAGGGTTCTCTTTGCGCTCTCCTTCCATGACCAGCCAGTCAAAAAAGGATCGAAGCGAACTCAGGAAACGGGCCTGAGAACGCTTCGAAAGGTTGTCACGGGACGAAAGGAAGTCCAGGATTTCCTGAGTGGACACGTCTGAGGGAGGAGTGGACACTACAGAAAAAAATTCCTTTACATCAGAAGAGTACGATGCCACCGTGTTGGGTGACATCGCACGCTCGATTTTTAGGTACGAGGAGTAATCCTGTAATATTCTTTCAGTCAGATCCACTTAATCCATCAGTACTTTTGTCTTTCATGCAAAGTCGCTTCGACAGACTCAGCGACCGGGCTAAAGTGTACGATACTTCCTGCCGTAGTCAAGCTGCTGCTGGAGGAAGTTGTCAACGTACTCGATCTTGTAGTCCACAATCTTGCCGTCCTTTTCGACTGGAACGATGTCCGGATTGACAAATCCTCCGTAAGGCTTGAGGTTCAAGGCAGCGTACCTTTCAAGAACTTCCTTGTGGAGCTGAGGATCGATGTTGACAGCGTAGGTTTCAACGAGATCTTTTCCGGCAGCGTAATCGCCTTCAGACTTAATTCTCTGGATCTCAGCGAGAAGCTGTGCAAAAAGACCACGAAGTGCCTCATAGTCATTGACAACGAAATAAGTCTTACCGTCGCGCATTTTCTTCTCGATGATTCCGTTGGCAGCGCCCTTCTCGTAGCACCACTCAGCAATCAGCTTGCGGTTCTGCATGTGAGCCTCGGTGTTCTGTTTGCCGAGCTCAACCCTCGTAAACTGCACGAACAAGCCATTCCTGATGTAGTTTGAATATGCCGGCTTGTAGGCCTCGGCGTTCGGCATGATGCCAAGCTCGACAAGTTTAGGGTCAGCCATATAATAAAGTCCGAACAGATCAGCGCGGGCCTCCTCAAGGGTTGACTGGTACTCACCGAGAGCCGTGGAAGAGACGCCAGGAAGGAGCTGGCCGGAACCATGGCCGAGACACTCATGGAGGTCTGTGTGGATCTCATCGGTGTAGGAGCCATACTTCTTGTAGGCATCGATCTCTGCCTGATCGTAGGCAAATTCAGTCAGAGTGCTCTTAGGAGACTCCTGGGCAGCATAGTCGTAGGCATGAGTGATGTTGGCGATGGTCACGGACTTTGAGCCATAGTCACGCCTAATCCAGTCAGCGTTAGGAAGGTTGATTCCAATCGGAGTGGCCGGATAGGTGGCACCGGCAAGGGTAATGCCGTCAACTACCTTGGCAGAGACACCCTTGACATGCGGCTTGCGGAAACGTGGGTCAACTGGCGAGTTGTCCTCGAACCACTGGGCATTGGCACTCAGGACCTCTGTACGAGCAGAAGCAGCGGAGTCCTTCATGTTCACATAGCCCTCCCAAGTGGCCTTGCGTCCGAGCGGATCGTCATAATCCTCGATGAAGCCGTTGATGAAGTCGATCGTGCCGACCGTATCCTGAACCCAATCGACATTGAAATCGTCCCATGTTTTCAGATCACCTGTCCTATAATATTCAATAAGGAGTCCGATGGCCTTCTTCTGAAGATCAGTCTCGGCCACAGCAGCGGCTTTCTCCAATTCCGCACAGATCTTCTCCAAAGCAGGACCGTAGATGCCTCCTACCTTCCAAGGCTTCTCCACAACCTTGCCGTTCTCCTTGACAACCTTCGTGTTAAGACCGTATGAGATCGGAGTCTTGTCATTCGGATCCATAAGGGAGTTGTAGTACTTCTCAACTTCCTCGCGGCTAACGCCTTCATAGAAATTCACAGCGGAAAGTTCTACGATGTCGCCAGTCTTGGAAGTGGAACGACGCTGAGGGTAGATGTCCGGGGAATATATCACCTCAAGCAGCTCTGCGGCCTTATCTCCGTCACCCACAGCCTCCATAAGGCTTTGGAAATATTCCTTCGGACACTCCGGGAAGAACTTGTCCTCGGAATAGTGATGATGAATGCCGTTGGCGAAGAACAGCCTCTTTGCATAGACGGTGAAGTTCTGGAAATCAGCGCATTCACGGTCGCCATCATATTCATTTAAAATATCTTCCACCACGTGCCTGATCGGGAGGTTCCACTTGCAGTACTGGTCCCATGTGATGTCGCGGCCCAATTTGGCTGCCTCCGAGAGATGGTAGGCATATTCCTTCTGCTTCAAACTCAAAGCATCCCAGCCTGGCACCTTGAAACGGATCACCTTGAGGTCAGCGAACTCGTCCAAAAGGTAGTGAAAATCGTTGGTCTGTGTTTTCTTTTCACCTTGGCCACAAGAAAAGAGAGCGGCAGCGGCTCCGACAGATAGAATCATCTTCAATCCTGATTTCATAAATATTCTTGTAATTAATTATAGTTTCATTCGGTAAATATAGTCATTATTCGGGAAAATCAGTATATTTGTCATTCTTGGTTACAGCTATTAACCAATCTAGGTTACAGCTTTTATCCGAGATGTTGATCAAAAAGACAAACTATGAACCTTTTGAAAACAATCGCCAAATTTGCCACCGTGGTCATTCTTACCCAATTGGCCATTGGTTGCTGCAAGCATAACAAGTTGGAACCGGACTACGAGAACAGAAGGGTACTGCTCTTTTACGAATGCGGGTTCAACAATCTCACCTCCTACCTCAAAGATAATGTGGACGGCACGGAAAAAGGCTTGCCTGCCGGCTACATTCCTGGAGAGTACGGGGATGTCCTGTTAGTATATTCCAGATTCGCCAAGTCTTCCTACAACTACAATCCTACAGAATCACATCTGAGGAGACTTTACAAAAAAGCTAACGGAACCATCGTTTCCGACACCTTGAAAACCTTCGGCAAGGAGACCATCGCTGCATCATCCGAGACTTTGCGCCAAGTTCTTAGTTTTGTAAAAGATGAGTTCCCCGCAAAAGGCTATGGTCTTGTCTTTTCATCTCATGGATCGGGCTGGCTTCCGGCTGGGTACTTCAGTAGTCCACGCGAATTTGAAAAAGAGCACAAGGGGGAACTCCAGACTTCGGCACAGTCTAGAAGCATCTCGAACACCGAAGTAAAAAAACAAAGGCGCCTACCGGTTCCTGACGGAAGACTTGAAAATGTCGATAAGTACTACGGAATGACCAGATCAATCGGGCAGGATGTCATCGCTAGCACCTACTATTATGGCCATGAGATGGACATCAACGAGTTCGCGGACGGGATTCCTTACCACTTGGACTACATCCTTTTCGACATGTGCTACACTAGCGGGGTGGAAGTCGCCTACGGGCTGAAAGACAAGGCTGATGTCCTCGGATTATCCCCTGCCGAAGTACTGGGAGACGGGATGTTCAACTACACGAAACTCACAACTTTCCTCCTAAAAGAAAAGGAACCAGATTTCGAAGCATTGTTCAAAGATTCGTTCGAAATGTATAACAAACAAAGTGGGGTTTACAAATCATCCACTGTCAATGTCATCAGGACCAATGGGTTGGACAAGCTAGCCGAAGTCTGCACAAGGATGATTAAGGAATATGCTGACACTCTTTCAAACGCCCCTGCCAGTGAGATACAAGGCTACTACAGGAACGGACGGCACTATTTCTACGACCTCGTTGACATTTTCGACAAATGCGGAGCGGACAAGAACGACATCAAGGAATTAAACGATGCCATTGATGCATGTGTCATCTACAAGAACTCCACCTCAAAATTTCTAGAAGAGTTCGACATCACCAACTACTCCGGATTCAGCATGTATCTTCCATGTGCGGGCACTGATCTGTTGGACTATTACTACAAAAAAGAGGCTTGGAACAAGGCTACTGGACTTGTAAAGTAATCAAAATATTCCTATCTTTGCCGCGCAATTACAAAGCGCTCGTCGCTTTTGGTGCAATGGGGTTTTGGGCAGTCCAGAACTGAGTAACACATTTTAAACAAAAAACAATGAAGCATTTTGAGCTTAACGGCAAAGTCCGTGAAATCGGCAACAAGGCCGTGATCAAGGCGTTCCGCAAGCAGGGTCTCGTCCCTTGCAACCTCTACGGACCAGGATTGGAGAATGTTCTCTTTACAGTGACTGAAAGAGATCTGATGGGAATCACCCACACTCCTTCATCATTCATCATCGACATCAAACTTGACAACGGCAAGGCCTACACAGCTGTCGTTCACGAGCTCCAGTACCATCCTGTAAAGGACAACTGCCTGCACGCTGACTTCCTCGCTGTTAGTGAGGACAAACCTATCGTCATCAAGGTTCCTGTTATCGTGAGCGGACACCCTATCGGAGTACAGAGAGGTGGTAAATTCGTTCTCGTCAGCAGAGAGGTTCGCATCAGCGCCTTGATGAAAGATCTTCCTGACACAATCAACCTCGATGTTACCAAACTTGACATCGAAAAGAGAATCGTTGCAGGAGACATTAAGGTAGAGAACGTTTCTGTTGTCACTCCTAAGTCAACCATCATCTGCGCTGTGAAGTCAACACGTCAGATTGCAGCACAGCTCGCTCACGAGGAGAAGATGGAAGGTGCCGAGGAGCATGAGACTGAATCAACTGAAGAGACTGCTGAGCCAGCTGCTGAATAAGCGCTCACAGGCCTCTAAAGAAGACACTGGTATGAACTATCTTGTCGCAGGATTAGGAAACATCGGCGCTGAGTACGCTTCTACCAGACATAACATGGGGTTTATGGTGTTGGATGCTTGGGCACAGGCATCCAACACTGTTTTTACAACAGAGCGTTACGGAGACGTGGCCGAGATATCGTTCAAAGGCAGGAAATTCTACCTTCTTAAGCCTTCTACCTACATGAATCTCAGCGGTAACGCTGTTCGCTATTGGATGGACAAGCTGAAATTGCCTCTTGAAAACCTCATTGTAATCTGCGATGACCTCAACCTTCCTTTCGGAACGGTCAGAATGCGCAAAAACGGAAGCGATGGAGGGCACAATGGGCTAAAGGACATTCAGGCGCGCCTCCAGACAACACAGTGGGCCAGAATCAGAATCGGGATAGGCAACAACTTCTCACGCGGTGCCCAGGTGGACTATGTCATCGGTGAACTGACTCAAGAAGAGAAAGCAGCAGTTCCGGGAATATGTGACCGAGTCATCGAAGGGATAAAGAATTACTCTACCATTGGTGCTGACAGAGCGATGAATCTTCTGAATGCAAAGCCAAAGAAGGATGAAATCGATGCTTAAAGCATCAGAAAATCAGCATTTTTGCAGGAAAAAATTTGTTAATTTCATTTTTTTCCATAACTTGCGAACACATTTGGGTAGATAACGTTTATTAACAAATTATAATCCAACACTATTCACTAAAATTTAGAACAAAATGGAGAATCTTGTCGCTAAAATCAAGGAAGAGATCAACGTTTTCGTTGAGAACGCTGACGCTCAGGTAGAAAAGGGTAACAAAGCTGCTGGTGCCCGCGCACGCAAAGCTGCTCTCGATCTCATGAAGGATCTCAAGGAATTCAGAAAAGTTTCTGTAGAAGAATCCAAGAAGTAAGAGACAAAATATAATAAAAGGAGAGGCGAACTTAATGTTCCGCCTCTCCTTTTTATATTCCGCAACCATAACACCGCACAGGAGCGAAGCGACCGAAGGGGTTTCGGGGAACCCTTTCCCCGTGCCCCTAGGGGCTGTCACGTCAGTGACTGGGGGGGGGAGACTGTCTTAAAAGTCGCTTGTAGATCAACGGTGAGCGGTCCCCCCTACGCTGTAAGAAAGTCCAAATAAT
>CAKUSF010000078.1 GCA_934678915.1 uncultured Bacteroidales bacterium | reverse complement strand
GGCACAAGGCTCTCGAATGTCATTCCGCTCCAAAGCTTCTCCGACAGCCAGTTCTTCATGTTGGCGTTGGTGAAGCCCAGCACAGCGACTTTCAGGCCGCCTTTTCTGTAAATCTTGTACAAAGGGAAATACGGCTTTCCGTTGTCGGTGCGGATGGCGTTGCCTGCCAGAAACGGAATTCCGTAGGACTCAAGATCTCGTGCGATGCGGTCATAGACCTTATGGCCAGTCTCGATGTCGTGGTTGCCGACGGTGATGGCATCGTAGCCCATGTAGGCCGCCAGACGAGGATAGACGTGAGGCGAAAGAGTATCGACATAGTTGAAGTAGTACGCGGCGTTGTCACCCTGAAGGCAGTCCCCAGCGTCAACCAGAAGTACATTGTCCGCTCCCGCAACCGCACGAACGCTGTCCACAATAGGCTTTACAGCATAAAGCGACCTCTTCACTCCGTTCCCGACGTAGGTTGAATCGAAATAGGTCCCATGAACATCATTAGTAGTCAAAAGTTGGATCACATAATCCCCATCTTTGAGACCGGAAGAGCATGCTGCCAACATCAAGCCGGCAGCAGAAATGATCAACGAGTATATTCTATTCATATTTTATAAGTATATTTCAATATTCCGTCTTCTTCGCGATTGAGATGAACTTCCGCTTTTTCTTGAGTTCTTTCCATTCAAAGCCCTTTCTAGATCAAACACAACACTCAGCTTCTGCTGACTGCCTTGGTACCCCTCACCGGCAAAATGAAAGACTGCCGAAAGGCGAAGGCTGACAAAGTCCGAGATGTAAGGCTGCCAATAAATCTCAGATCGGTTGTAGTACCCTGAATGCCGCCAACTTGTGTCGTCAGTGTGAATCCTGTAGTATAAGCTTCCAGGATAAAGGTCTTTACCATAAACATTTCCCCCGGCATCAAGCCAATCGAAGTAAGGCATCTGACTGGTGCCGTAGTAGGTGTCATTGAGCAAACCGATCTTCTTATAGGCCAGATTAAGAGTCATCTGACCTCCGAATGACAAGTCAAGTCCTGTCTCTCGGGCACGCTCCTGATGTATTCCTTGAATATAACTAAGTTTGGCACTCCAGTAAAAGTCCCTCTTCTCAGAAGTCAGCATCACAAAAGGAGAAGCCAAAACATTATCCACAACACCCTTGTACTCAAGGGTGTTGGCAAAATGGTACATTGTGCCGGTCCAGCCAAGATGGAAGAAATCACCTCCGAGACCAAAATCTCCATAAGTAAATAACTGGAAGCGTTCTCTACGCAGATGGCCGATCATCCCCAGCCAGTCCAAACCCACCTCACAATAGCCACGTGGAGACTTATACTTTAGCAGCAGGCCTTCGATGTTGTTGTCATAGAATCTGTTGGATTCGGAGATAAAGACAGTAGGGATGTTCTCAAACGATGAATATTCCCAATAAGGGTATTGTCCACCAAAAACGGAGAAGCGTCTTGGGAATATTCCTGCGTACAAGGAAAATTTATTCCTAGGACTCTCTTTCTGGAGACCATACCAAAAAATCACCTCCCTTAGCAAACCTTTGTTGGAGAGGTCATCGTTTTCGGCTGATGTCGGAGACTCCCCCATGTTCTTCATCACATCAATGCCCAAATTCAAGTGATGCTCAAATCCGCCATTTTCAAGCATTATCACGGCAGACGGAGTTAAACGGGCAGCATGGATGGTTCCAGAGCTTTCAAACTCATTGCCACCGCGATCATATTCCCGATTGTCAAAATAATACTGAAAATCGGCCCCGTAAGTAAGCGTAGCCTTCTTCTGAGCCCAGCAAGTACTGCAAATCATCAGCAATAGTGCTGCTATGGTTATACCTTTTTCCATATATTCCACAAAATTACTTAATAATTTGTAATTTCGCACCCGGTATGGAACAACTCAAACTTCAGACTCCGGTTGACACCGGCCAAAGCAAAGTGACAGTCTCGTTGAATGACAAAATCTTCATTCTGGGCAGTTGCTTTGCGGACAACATGGGACAGAAGATGGTGGAGTTGGGCTTCGATGTCTGTCTCAACCCGTTCGGGACTCTTTACAACCCTGTCTCCATCTGCAATTCAATCGCCCGTCTCTCATCCGAAATCCCGTTCAGCGAGGACGAGTGCGTCCAAATGGGCGCAGGCGCGGGACTAATCTGCTCGTTCAGCCACCACACCTCCTTCGCCCGTAGAACCAGAGATGACTTTTTGGATGTCGTCAACGAAGCACTGAAAGAAGCCTCTCAGCGGTGGAAAGCTGCCACAAAAGTCATCATAACCCTCGGCACGGCATGGATTTATGAATATTCCCGCACGGGCGAGGTAGTCTCCAACTGCCTCAAGATTGATGCGAAGGAGTTCTCCAGACGCAGACTTTCCGTCAGAGAAACTTCAACGTTACTTATGAATATGCTCGCTCGCCATCCGGACAAGCAATTTCTCTTCACAGTCTCCCCTATCCGCCACCTCAAGGACGGAGCACATGGCAACCAGATAAGCAAAAGCACGCTTCTGCTCGCTCTCGAAGAGGTTTTGACAAGATTCCCAGACCGCAGTGACTATTTCCCCGCCTACGAAATCGTACTAGACGAGCTCCGCGACTACCGCTTCTACTCCCCCGACATGATTCACCCTTCCCCTCAGGCCGTTGACTACCTATGGTCAAGGTTCGTGGACTTCGCCATCCCCAAGCTGGAAATTGACGAACTGAAGAAAAGACGACAAGAATGGATTCGAGCTCACCATCGGCCTATTCATAAATAATTTAACAATTTCAAACGTTTTTATATTCTTGTGAAGAATAAAAAATTGCACGAATAATTTGCTTTTATATCATAAAACGTTAAATTTGTAGTCTAAAGTCAGTGCTTGCAAACACAAGCGGAGTAAATTTATGTATATTGATTTTGTTAAAGACGCACATTAACAAACCATAAGTTAATACAAAACCATTATTAAATGAAAAAGAATCGCACTTACAAAGTAAACGCCTTTCTCATGATGCTGCTCGCGGGCACGCTGTCATTCAGCGCCTCCGCAGCCGTAAGTGAGTCCGGCTTACTGTCCGAGGCGGCCGCTCAGCAGCAGCCCGTCAAGGGAACGATCGTCGATGTCAACGGCAACCCGATTCCGGGAGCGAGCGTGATGGTTCCAGGCACAACCACCGGTACAGTCACCCAGATTGACGGAACATTCTCACTCAACGTCACCGAAGGCACCAAGGTCGAAATTGGCTGCCTCGGCTACACCACCCTCACAATGGAAGCCAAGAACGGCATGAAGGTCGTCCTCAAAGAGGATGCCATGATGCTTAGCGATGTTGTTGTCGTTGGTTACGGCACCCAGAAGAAAGAGAACCTGACTGGTGCTGTTGCCAGCGTCAATGTCGGACAGGCTCTTGAAGGACGTCCTATTTCTGATGTCGGACGTGGCCTTCAAGGTGCTGCAGCTGGTCTTAATGTTCGAGTTGGTAGCAATGAGGTTGGCTCCGATCCTATTCTTCGAATTCGCGGTCAAGTTGGATCATACAACGGAGCATCTTCTCCGCTTATCCTTTTGGACAACGTGGAGATACCATCCCTTAATCTTGTCAATCCAGATGACATCGAAAGCATCTCAATTTTGAAAGATGCGGCTTCTGCATCAATTTACGGTGCCAAGGCCGCTTTCGGTGTAATCCTTATCACATCTAAGAAAGGAAGCAAAGAAGCAGACAAGGTTTCTGTGAGCTATTCAGGAAACTTCTCTATCCAAAACAAGGCTAAGGACTACGAAATGGCAGATGTAGATGGACTTCACTACACAGTTGAGGCTGCGGAGCGCGTTGGTACCTACACACCTGTAGGAGCGTTCTGGCTAATTGACCGTGCAGGCTATAACGCTGCTGTTGCGTGGAAAGAAAAGTATGGCAATAGCATTGGGGTCGGTGATCCTTTCACTTATGGACGTGACTGGTATGTTGACGGATCAAACAGAAAGATTGGAATCCGTACTTTCGATGCCTATGATTATTTGGTAAGGGAGAATGCCCCTACACAGTCTCACAACATTTCTGTAGCTGGCAACAAGGGTAGAACTAACTACAACATCAGTCTAGCATATCTTGATCAGAACGGTATGCTTAAAGTGACTGACTATGACTGGTACAAGCGTTATAACGCCAATGCTAGAATCAACACTCAAATCAACGATTGGCTGAATGTCCATTCTGGAATCATGTTCACCAAATCGACCAAATCGTGGGCTTTCGCAACTAATTCCACCACTGCTGATGTTTGGTACTATGTTTTCCGTTGGGGACCGACTTACCCTATGGAGCCTACCAATGAATATGGTGACAATGTCAGAAATGCCGCTTATGAGTTCAGCACAGCCAATCAGGCGACACTTGACACCTACTACACAAGTGTTAATGTCGGAACAACTATTACTCCTGTAAAGAACTGGAATATTGACATTGACTACACCTATGCTGTGAACAACACACAGGAACGCAACCCTGGTATCAAATACATGGCAGGTGACACTTGGTCATCCGCAGTGAATGCACTTGACGCCAACGGCAATATCCAATACACATCAAATGAATGGTTTGAAATCAATGGATTAGGAGAGAACATCACTGCCAAGAAGCTGAATGTTTACAGCTATACCTCATCTTATGATTCAATCTATCAGGACTCTTTCACCTCGCAGAGACAAACTTGGAACGCTACTTCCACTTATGATCTCAACTTGTTCGACACCCACAAGTTTAAATTCCTCCTTGGATTCCAGGCTGTAGCTTATGACTACACTGGAGTATGGGGCAAAAAGATGACTCTGATTGATATATCCAATCCACAATTCGATCTTGCAACTGGCACACAGACTTCTGGAGGATCTAACTCATGGAGTTCAACCGCAGGATTCTTCGGACGTATCAACTACACCTACAAGGACAAGTATCTTTTGGAAGGAAATCTTCGTTACGACGGTTCTTCCAAGTTCCCGACTAACCTTAAATGGAGATGGTTCCCATCAGTATCCGCAGGATGGCGTGTCACTCAGGAACCTTGGATGCAGCCATTCACTGATGTTCTCTCATCTCTTAAGCTCAGGGCTTCATGGGGAACCATTGGAGACCAGACAATCAGTTCATCCATGTACATTCCTACAATGGGTAGCTCCACCACATACTGGATCCACTCTGGCGTGAAGGATGTGTCATTCGCAACCCCTGGAGCTGTTTATCCAGACATCACATGGCAGGACATTGAGACCTACGACATCGGTGCCGACATCTCCTTGTTCAATCAGTTCAACATTACTTTCGACTGGTATAGGAGAAACACCAACAACATGATCATTGGAATGGAAGGTGTCAGCTATAACATCGGTGCATCAGCGCCTAACGGAAACTTTGGTTCTCTTAGAACAGACGGTTGGGAACTTTCCATCAACTGGGGACATTCATTCTCCAACGGTCTTAACATCTCTGCAACAGCTAGCATCGCTGATGCCAAGACAAAGATTACTGAGTATGGTTCCAGCAAGATTCTCTCAGGATGGTACACAGGCAAGACCTACGGTGAAATTTGGGGTTACAAGGTAGACAGACTATTCCAGCACGATGACTTTGCCCATGACGCGAATGGAAATCTCATTGAGATGACAGATGCTTATGGAAAATATTACAAGTTCGCTGACGGCAAGAATTACGCTACACAAGGCAAGATCGCCTCAGGATCTCTGATCTCTGGCCCTGGTGATGTTAAATTCGTTGACCTTAATGGCGATGGTGTCATTGACAACGGTAAAAACCTCACCGACGATCATGGCGACCTTACCGTTATCGGTAACACAACTCCTCGTTACGAGTATAGTTTCAGAATCGATGCCGATTGGAAGGGATTTGATTTCTCAATCTTCCTTCAGGGTATCGGCAAGCGCAACATGTTAGGCTCATCTTCTATGACTCTCCCAGGATTCAACACCTCAGATGGTGCCATGGCACAAACCTTCGCTGGAGATTTCTGGTATGATGAGTATAACATCACAAATGCTGACGGTTCGATCACGACAGTTCCTGCGAACTATGATGCATTCTATCCACGTGCAGCGAACTGCAGCGGAAGTAGTATCTTCAACATGGTGGCTAATGACAGGTACATGCTCAACATGGCATATTTGAGAATCAAGAATATTACTCTTGGTTACACTCTGCCAAGGCGTATCACACAACTCGTCAACATGGAGAAGGCAAGATTCTATGTTTCCCTTGAGAACTTCTTCACGTTCGATCACCTCAAAGGCCTACCTCTTGATCCAGAAGAGATTGCAGGATATTCATCATTCAACACCTCTAACTATAACTCAAGCCGCGCTGGTGTAGGTTCTCCTGCTTTCAAGACAGCGTCTATCGGAGTTCAGGTTACATTCTAATAATAAATTGAAATGAAAAGTTTTATCAAAATAATTTCTGCCGGTGCACTTGTGCTCGCATTCTCATCATGCAGTGATTTCCTCGACAGGGAGTCAAAGACCACGATGAATGACAACACATATTGGGCAAGTGAAAATAACATCCGTTTGTTTGTAAACGGAACCTACGGATCATATTTCACAGGATATTCCGACAACTGGGGGCAGGTTTATGCACCAGGAGTATATTCATCAGGAGAGTTTAGTGATGACCGCACCACAAGTGGAACACAAAGCAATATTCTCATCTCTCTCCCATCAGACAACTGGTACAAACAGGAACTTGCCTACAGAGGATACTGGTTGGCAAGGCGTGGCTCTGGTCCATGGAACTTTGCTTACATTCGCAAATGGAATCTCCTTATTGCGAGACTTGCCACTATGCATGACAACGGTAAGCTTACAGATGAAGCTTACAACCACTGGAATGGTGTCGCACGCTTCTTCAGAGGTTGGGAATATAGCCGCTTTGTAGAATCCTTCGGAGACGTGCCGTACTACGATGCGGTTGTCGAAGTTACTGACAACGATGCAATGTATGCTCAACGTACTCCTAGGTCCGAGGTCATGACTAAGGTAAAAGAAGACTTCGACTATGCGATGGCAAATGTAAGATCCGATGACGGAGTTGATTACGTCAATAAAGCTGTAGTAGGTACAATCGCCTCAAGATGTATGTTGTTCGAAGGAACATGGTACATCTATCATAAGAACGATGAGGCAATGAAGACTTGCTCAGACGTAGATGCCAAAGCAAAGTTGTTTCTTGAAGCAGCAAGAGACTATGCTGGACAAGTAATCAACAGCGGTGCGTATGCTTTCGACACTGATTTCCGTACACTGTTTGGAACACTTTACTCAAGGCCTTCAAGTAAGGAGATTATTCTTTACAGAACTTACAACAAATCGATCAACAACGCTTCACAGCACTGTATCGCCTCTTATTCAAATGGTAACGAGTCACAGGTCTGCTCAGGTAATCTTAGCACCCTTAAGGCTTGGATTTGCCAGGACGGGAAGCCATACTCCAGCTCTACGATTGAAAATGCAAAGAGCTTCCGCCTTCAAGACATGGTCGTGTCACGTGACCCTCGCTTCGAAGCCACTTTCTGGGATGAGCCGAAAGCTAGCGCGACCGGACTGTACTGCGAAAAATTCATTGACCGTGAAGGCCCAACATATTCTTACAACGGAAAGTCTGTTCCAACATATTACGGTTCATGCACAAATGAAAATGGTTTCCCTTGCGTAAGGTATGCAGAGACAGTTCTTAACTGGATTGAGGCCAAGGCTGAACTCGCTGACAAATTTGGAGGTGCAGCTGTGACTCAAGATGACCTTGATAAGTCCATCAACGCCATCCGCAAACGCCCTCTTGACAACACAGCAATAAATAAAGGTGTAAAGGAAACAGCTCCACTTCAGCTTGCAAATATTCCGGATGATCCTGAAAGAACAGGAGCAGCACAGCAGACAACTCTTGGCTATAAGACCGTTGGCGCTGTAAGCCCACTGATTTGGGAAATCCGTCGCGAACGCCGAATGGAGTTCTTCCTTGAACAATATCGTGTACTTGACATCAGACGCTGGGGACAGCTTGAACTCATGTTGGGAGCCAACAACCCTGATCTGTTGATTGGCGGCTATGTTGAACTTGATCTTGCAGCGACTATTTCCGCTGATCAAGCCAAAGAATTCGGAAGACCTGCCCAGACAACCAATCTGAAGAAAACGTTGAATAATCAGGGTTACAATCTTCTTACTTCCGCTAACTCTAAAAAGGTCAGTGTTATTCCTATCGTAGGCTACAATCCAGACGGCACATTGAAACTTGGAGAACGCACATACTTTGACTTTGATGCGAAGAATTACTCACAAATGCGTGGATTCCTTGTCCCAGTGAATATTAAGGACAGAGATAGCCGCAATGTTGATGTAAGAAATTATCTTGAGCCGATTTGCTCAGATGTCATCACACAGTATGCCAACAAGAATGTCAAAATAACACAAAACCCTGGTTGGGAAGAGTAAATTTTACGGTCTGAAATGATAGAGGGGATAAGAAATTATCCCCTCTTTTTCTTAAGAACCAAAATGGTAAGAATCATCACAGTAATACTTGCAATAATTATCGGTAGCAGCACCTTATCAGGACAATCCGCACAAGGTGATTTTGAAAAACAGCTCCCCGATAGTGTAAAGTACTACCTTCCTGAGTTCAAGGAGGGAAGAATAATCTACAAAGACGGAGGTTATTCAACAGCAAAATTCAACATCAGCACAATTGACCAGACAATCCGCTTCATAGATGCTGACGGAAAGATTATGGGTATAAAAGACAATGCGTCCGTTGACCGAGCATCAATTGGTGGCTCTCTTTTCATCCGGTACAGAACTTACTATCTTGCCTTCGCTCTTGACATTGATGGAACTTATCTCTGCGCATCGCGACGGCTATTATTTGGAGATAATAAGAAAGGTGCGTTTGGAACAGAATCTAGCACAAGCAACATTAAAGAAATAAAAAAGATCGAGGGACAGGGAGGCCTAATTTATGACCTTAATGGAAATCCGTCTTACGAGGTTAGAACAATACCGTTTATCTACAAAAATAAAGTTGCATACGCACCTACAAAGAAACTGTTACTGAGATTCTTCAAAGATCGATCTGATATTATTAATGCATATCTTGGCGCAAATAAAGTCAATTTCAATGATTTTGATCAAGTATATCAATTGATGTCTGCGATCAAGCAATCAGAAAACAAGTGATACCCAATAGTGATCTCGTTAGCAAATGCAATAAATAGGACGGCCTAAGACCGTCCTATTTATTGTAACCGTCCCCGCACGCCCATGTTGACAAAGCAGCGCCAAGGCTGCGGGGTGCGCAGTCTATTTGACTAGGCGTTTGCCTGATTTATTCTGATTGGTTTACTTTGTTTAGACAAGCTTCAGAAGGTTCTTGTCGAAGTTTTGCGGCAGGAGGTTCGGCAGTTGGTCCTCCGGAGTGGTC
>CAKUSF010000077.1 GCA_934678915.1 uncultured Bacteroidales bacterium | reverse complement strand
ACGCCAACTTACCTTCTTGAAAGAATAAGTAAAAGCGACATTGACGAAACAGAGCTTGATAACATGCCAATGATTCCACCTTCAGATTTCGATGTCTCTCCGGAGCTGACCGACAATCCACTGCCAATGCTTTACCAGACAGGTTATCTGACGATAAAGGGCTATGACCCTTTGACAGAACTTTACACGTTGGGCTACCCGAACAGAGAGGTAAAATTAGGTTTCACAAGGGGGCTTCTCTCACAATACCAAAGCCAGCACTTTACGAGCAGTGGCGGTTTTGTTGCCCGGTTTTTCTCAGCCATGAGAGAGAATGACATCGACTCGGCTCTTTCTCTCATGCAGTCCTACCTTGCCGGAATCCCCAACGACTTGGAGAACAAGACGGAGAAGCACTACCAAACAATCATTTACTTGGTCTTCTCGTTGCTTGGCTATTATATTCAAAGTGAGGTTAAGTCAGCAATTGGCCGTGCGGATGCGGTTTGCCGCACGAGGGACAGAATCTATGTCTTTGAGTTCAAGGTTGATGGCTCAGCGGAGGATGCGCTCAGGCAGATAGATGACAAAGGCTACCTCATCCCGTACAAAGCTGAATATTCAGGCGCTTCGGCAAGCTCAGCGACCAACATGGGCTGCGCTTCAGCGGGCTCAGCGACCAAGGCGGAGATGGAATTGGTCAAAGTGGGCGTGAATATCTCCACGCGAACACGAACCATCGACTCTTGGAAGTCCGTCATAGAATAGCTTGACGCGAAGATTGAATAAGGATTGTCATACAAATCTCATCATGTCAGCTAGGCTGAGAAAATACTCATTGGACCAGATATCTAGTTCCTGCCGCTGTTCCTGACTGATGTAAGGGAGGACATCCTGCTTGACAGTTCCGATGTCAGATGTGGAAAGCCTATGGCGAAGTCGCTTCATAAAATCCTCGCGGTCAAGATCTTCTCCATTAAATTCTTTGATTCTAGCCTGAAGGTGCCTAAAATCAAGCGGGACATTATTACGAACATACCATTCAAAGTCAAACCAATCACGCCCTTTGATACGACGCTGCCATGCGCGGTAAACCAACGCATGCATTTTGCCAGCGAACAGATCAGGAAGAGTGAAACATCTGGTCATGAAGGAATGAGGCTTCAACAACAATTTCTGCTCCGTGTCAAAGAGTAATGGCGGATCTGTGTCTAGTTCAATCTTGACTTTAACCTTTTTAGCCGTCTGAAATTTAATGTCATAGATTTCTGTACTTTCTTTCAAAAATGCGGACTCTACCCTTCCAAATGACTTTTTCTCTTTCTTTGTAATCTCCACTTCAAACCCAGAAATCTTGAACTCTTCCTTGATTGCGGGGAAATAGTTTTCTAGATGGACATCATCTCTCTTCTCTGTAAGAGAAAAATCCATATCTTCCGAGAACCTTGGAAGTCCATAGAAAAGCCTAAGGCAAGTGCCCCCATAAAAAGCGGCATGGTCAAAGAAGCCTCCACGGTTAAGCCCAGCAAGAACTATTTTTTGGCATACCTCCTGCTCTGCATTCGGAGTCGCGGCAGAATGGCTGTTACGATATTCAGCCAACATGGAATCGAAAGTTGTCATAAACTGTTGATTATCTTAATAAGATTAGAGAATATTTGTGATTTGCGCCCCATCTTGGCACATTCTTCAATGACATCAATATTCAAATCACGCAATTGGTCCATGTCTAGACGAATGTCATCTTCAAGATACTCCAACAGAGCCTTGATTGACCGTCTAGGCACATAATCATCATAAAGAATTGTGTCACAGAGAGCTTTCTCCCTACTAGCCATCAGAAAACATATTCCATCCGACCCAACACTCTCGACTCCAATCGGGAAGTACAAAGATGGAACCTGCATATAATTGAAAGTGCCTATCGGGGTTTGAAAAGTGCGAGATCGCTTTGTGGTCACACTAGTCACGACAAAGACTTGTTCCGGAATCATTCCGTAATAACGGAGAGCCCATTGTAGAGAAACGTAAGAAGGACCATAAATATGATTAGCACAGAGTCTGGGGTCTGTAGCACGGTCAAATAAATCCGGATTGACAATGTATAGGTTTCTTTTCAACCGAATAAGTTCACCATGCTTATCCATAGAAAGAATCTTCTTCTCGGATGACGAAAGATCAGGGAAAGCGGATTTCAAAGTCGCGCTTGTCACTGGAATCCCAGCGAATTGTCTTAATGGATGATTAAACATAGTTGCAAAATTGTTTGCGAATATACCAATAATTTCACAGAAAAGGAACTAATTCTTCCTTTTCTATGCAAAGAAGGGCATGACGGCAATGGGAAAAGAGAAGTGAATTTGCAGATGGATGCTATTACGAATATGTCCGGCTCACGGGAGGTGGGTCGGACATGTTTATTGAATATGTAGTAGACTATGTCGAAGATATTAGACTCAGCGAGCGTAGAATCCGAGCAATACAAAACAGGGCCGTGCGATGTGCCATGGACATCATTCTAAGCATCATCGAAGGGCTGACCCTACTTTAAAACCAAGGTCGGCCCTGCGAAATGCTTTACACCCTCTTCAGAAGCATCCTTCGCGGCTGTGATTCGCAAACGGAAGCGGTGGCTCTACTGTTTGAGGGTTAGATACCAGTGGCCATCGATGCGGTAGGCGTTGAAGGCGAAGCCGGTGGTCGGGGTGATGGTGGCGGTCCCTTCGGCAGGCTCAGGGACCGATGAAGGGCCACCGATCTTTAGGCGGTAACTAACCGTGTTCTGGTCCGGGAGGACGATCTCAATGCCAGAGCGTTCGAAGCCGTGAACGCCTAGATTCTTGAAAGACATTGCCGTGCGGGCTATCATCTCTGGGGTCATCGCTTCGATTGTCTCTCCATCGATATAGCCGACTCCGGCAAGGGCTTTTTCGTACTCACCATTAGTCAGCAGAGTCATGCAGCTGTCAGCTATCAACAGCAGAGACGCGGTGTCGGCCTTGGTCAGCGAGGAGAGATATTCCTCGCCCTCATTCTGAGCCGTTGTACGACCGCTGCGAGTGCCGCAAGACGACAGGGGCAGTGCGAAAAACGCAGCGACAGTCAAGACGGTAAGGGTCTTTGTCAGTGTCTGTATCTGTTTCATAATTATCTTATTGATTGTCTTTTACAAAATGAGGCGCATCGAGTTCCGACGCGCCTCAAATTCATGCTATAGTGTTAGACTATTTAGATCCAAGAGGAAGAACCTTGATATCAACAAAGGACTTGATTGTACCCCATGTGTAAGTGAAGCTTACAGGGACTCTGATGGTAAACTCAGACTCAATCGGAGTACCATTATTGTGATAGTGGATCTTTCCGAACTTATTCAGAACTCCTTTATAATGTTCTACGCCCCATGTTTCAGCTACAGTTGCTTTCCATTCAAATTCACCGCCACCAATTTGCGTGAGGTTAATCTCAGTCGACTTGCTGCTTAGCAATGTCTTACCAAGTTCGCCACCGCTAAGGTCAGTCGTGACACCAGCTATGTCAACATTGACAGCATTAACATTGTAGTACCTGAAGTACCAGAGGTTGGTATAGTCAGGCTCGGCCTCACCGACAGGCTCCTCGAAGAAAGCCTTGCCTCTCCAATCCTTGAAGGTGAACAGGTCGAACAAGTCAATGTTGGATTCCTTGGCCTGCTGATCCTCTGAATCAACAAAGTACTTGTCTGCGGCAGCCACAGCGTTGACAGGACGGAGGAAGTAGTAAGGCCAAACAGATCCCTTCAGGGACGTAGCGATTCCACAATCCTGCATGTAACCTGTCACACCAATCTGAGCATGGAGTATAGCCTCTGTGTACTGAGGATGAACAGATGCGTAATGGTTGAGAAGGAACTTAGCTACAACATCTTTTGAAGCAGGAATCTCAGTGCCATCGGAGAGAACTACCACATCTCCATAGTTATAAATCACTTCACCAGACTTCTGATCAAGATAAGCAATGACTGCTACTGGAGCCTTTGATTTCCAATTGCCGGTCTTATCCTTAGTAGGGATGTAATAGCACTTCAGGACAGCGTTAGTGTAGATGCCTTCTGTTACATCTGCTGCATTTCCAAGCTCAAGACCCTCAATCTGGTTATTATCTGTGATTGTCTTATTGCCTGTAACAGACTGATGAGTATATTTATCTATCACTTTAGCGTTGTCAACAAAGAACTCATAATAAGTACCGTCAATCACATCTGAATAAGACTGAACAGGGGCGAAGTAGTACTTGTAGTCATACTGAGCAACCTTATTAATCGTCAAAGGATAGTTCTCACCGAAATCGAACGTAGGCTTGTTGCCATCCCAGACCTGATCAATATCTGTTTTCCATGGATGCGTAGGATTATCCTTATCCTCAAACTTAGAAAGATCCTTAGAAGGCACTGTCACATTGATCTTGGCGCTCGCGCCATTGTTGAACCAGTAGTTGGAGAGTTTGACACCTACCTCAGAGACAGGTTTATCAACAATTGCAGTAAGAGGAACATAGATTCCGTCATACTTGGTAGTTGTGGTCACGTTCGTGGATTTGTACCTAACCCAAATAGTAACCTTATGCCCATCAAGTTTGTAGATGCTAGACAGATCTTCGGTGCCGATGATCCACCTGAGGACGGAAGTTGTTGTGCCTTGCTGGCTCTCCTCGCTATCAAGTTCCTCTGTAACATTACCGAATGAAGTCCTATCAATACCTAAAGCTTTCTTGAGAGCAGTTACTTGAGCCACTGTAAGATCAGGATCATTCAAATTGATGAAATCTTCACCGACCTTGAAATACTGTACAGCGACCTTATCATTATTAGTCTCAAGCTTATAATTCTTGGAGAAGGTCTCTCTTGTATCACCAGTAACCTTGAGAATCTTGTCAACCATTTGACCCCATGTCGCTTCAAAATAATCGCCACCACAGTAGAAATGGAAATTAGACTCGAACTCACCAGCAGTCTTGTATCCTACCTGTTCGCGGATCTCAAACTTAATGAAACCAACTTTGACAAGTTTGCCATCTACCGTCATTTTAACCATGACGATAGGACGTCTTCCTACGGACTGACGCGCCTTATCACCAATGAGACTCTCGTCTCTCTTTCCATCAGTGACGTTGCAAGCAACAACATTAGTTTTAGCATCATCCGAGAACGCCATGTGCTGCGATTCAGATGTCTCATTCGTACCAACAAGATAGTCAATCAGTTCGTAACTGTACTTAACCTTAAAGTCGTCAATTATTTCAGCTTTGAGATCGGCATCGTAGTCTTTATGGGCAGACGTTAAATTATCTCCATTTACAGTTCTGGTAACAGTGTAGTGAGTCGTGACAACATCGTCAAGGTTAAGAGGAGCTCCATTGTAAAGCACATATACAGACGGTGCATTCTCCACTGCCTCTTTCAATGTTGGATAAATATGATCTTGAGTAGTCTTGCCAGTGCATTCGAGGGTTGAGCTATAGTCAGCACCAGTGAAAGCAAGGTTTTCAAACTCAAGTTTGCTGAGGTAAAGACGGGCGAAATCAGAAGTAATGGTTGTATCCTGACCATCTTCATTCTTCACTTTTGCCTGAAGAGCAAAGATGGAAACCATGTTTTCTTTAATCGAATTCTGGTAGTCAATTGTGTTCGCATTCTGACGTTCACAATTTTGATCGAAAGACTTCGCGTCAAACGAAACCTTTAGTTCGCCATCATTGGCGGAAACAAATTTAACCCCTTCTTTACCATCATTGACACTCGCTTTTGTCTTGATGTACTCTTTGTCATAAGTAACTAAAGCAAAAGGAGTTTCTTTAGTCACGTCAGCCGTCGAAGGATTCATCTTGTAGGTGACAACGGAAAGAGGGTTCATGAAATAATTGATAACACTACCTCTGTATGGGTTAGAAGTATATTTCTCTAAACCGTCTTCTAACCACTTACCATTAAGTACTTTCGCACTGAATCTGTTAGTGCCATCACCATATTCAGTATATTCAGTGTATTCTCCTGTCTTACCTGAAGACTTAAGCTTCATGGCGTTATACTTAGCGTAGGTGTACTCAGTAGCCTCGATTCCATCAACATAGAGTTCAGGAACGAAGACGAGGCTCTTGAGCTGCTTGGCGATGGAGAAGAGAGCGTTGAACTTGGTGTTGACCTCGGTCTTGAGGGCGTTGAGGCTGTTCTCGTGCTCTTTGCGGAGGCGGTCAATATTTGCAGCGATGGAATCGTTGACAATACCATCTTTCTCTACAGCTTTTTGGAGGTACTTGCCGAACTCTGTCTCAAACTCAGAGCTGTTGAACTTCTTAGCAAGCTCTTGAGCTGTCAGTGTTGAATCAGCAATGCGGAGAGCCTTGAGCTCATCGTACTTTTTCGCAACGTCAACGGCTGCAAGGCTGTCGGCATTTACGAGAGCCTTGATCGTGGCTGCCAATTTTCCGCTTTCAGCATAAACTCCAAGAGCGTTCTTGAGAGCCTCAATGTCACCGAGAGCCTTCTGGGCGTGCTCCTCAGCCTGATCAGCCTTGGACTGGGCAGCTGCAGCAGCAGTCTTAGCCTCGTTAGCAGTTGTCTGAGCGGCAGCGGCAGCAGTCTTAGCCTCGCCAATCTTAGTGGTAAGGTCGGCTACATCAGAAGCATGCTGACCCTCAAGAGCGGCCAACTTAGCATTAAGAGCCTTGATGTCCTCGGTAAGGGTTGAGTCCTTCTGCTCAAGAACCTTCTTAGCTGTCTCGAATGTCTGGCTGAGAACTGACACAGAAGTAATCACCTCACTAACGGCATCCTTGGTAGCGAGCGTTGTCTCAGCCCAAGTCTTGACATCAGCAAGTTCCTGCTTGGTAGCAAGAGTCTCAAGGGTCTTGTTGATAGTGGCAATCTGACCATTGATGGTCTTAACGCTGCCCTGAAGCTCCTCAATCAGACCATTGACGGTCTTGAGCTCCTTAGCGTGATTGTCCTCAGCGGTCTTAAGATCTTCGGTAAGAGCATCGATCTTCTTCTGAAGGTCTGCCTTCACGGCCTCGTCAGCCTTGGCATAGTCGGCCTTAACCTTAGAAATCTCAGCCTCAAGTGCCTTCACGTCAGCATCGTGCTTCGTCTGAAGGTCCTTAAGGGAGGTCTGGAGGGCGGAAATCGCCTTCTCGGCCTCAGCTTTGGCAGTCTGCAGATTGCTTACGTCCGTCTTTAGGGACTCAATCTGCTGCTTGGCCGTCGCCAGCTCGCTACTTACGGCATCGATCTGATTCTTGTTCTCGTCGATGTCCTTAGAGTAGTCCGTACAGCTGGTGTACGCGAATGTTAGGCCGGCTACGGCTAACATCGAAACCAATCTAAAAAATTTTTTCATAAAGGATAATTGTTAATAAAAAAAGTTAAACATGTTACTCCTAGTGACAAATGCTTTTTTGCCCGCTTTTTGGCAATTTCTTTAGCAAAAATCTTGTTTATGAAAAATTAAACCCATATATTTGTCGTTGTGTTAGTGCGTACCCCTTGTTGGGTGCCGTAAAACATATTTATTACTAGGAGTAATACCTTGTTTCGCTGGTAAAACACTCCCTCATTCCTCTTCACGGGCATATTCATTCTTCTTCCGCTTGGGGCGGACGTACATTTTGCATGCGTTTCTGACTTATTTTCGTTATATTTGAGGGCGCATCGACAAGCTCAGCGACCATGGGGCTGCGCTTCGGTAGGCTCAGTGACTGGGTTAGTACAGGAATCGGTGCGGTCACTTCGACAAGCTCAGTGACCGGGAGAAGAGCCCAGTGACCGGGGAGGGACCCACATAATCCCGATCGTGAATCCCGATTCACTTAAACAAAAGTAAATTTATATATGGAGGACAACACCACTACATTAAAAGCCGCTGCACCGGTTTCCGATTTCCAAACTGTATATAGCATTATTCAGAGCCATCGACAGAGGGTCGCGGATGTTGTTGACAGAGGATCTCTGAATATGATCTGGGAAGTCGGAGGCTATATAAGCAAAAAAATCCGTAACTCGGAATGGGGCGATGGTATCGTCCGGCAACTTGCTGAATATATTTCCACACAAGATGCCGCCATCCGCGGTTGGAGTTGCCGAACATTATACAAGATGGTTCAGTTCTACGAGACCTATAGTTCTGAAAGCTTTATCCAGTTGATCCAACAGTTAGGGCTACAACAACATGCTATGCCCAAACAACTACAACAATCATTCAAAGGGAGTGACTCGGAACCGGCCTTATCAATGCAACCGACTGACGACACATTTGTGCCATTTCGAATGGCACAAATACCAAATGTATTATATTCAACAGGTTGGACAAATCATTTAATAATAATGAGCCGCTGCAAAGCGGACAATCAACGTTTGTTCTACATGTTATACGCAGAACGCGAACGCCTAAAGAATAAAGAGCTTGAAAGAGCTATCAAGACTGACACGATGTCCTCTCTATTAGGAGGGAAGGATGTACAATCGGAGACACTGAGGCAAACATATAGAAAATCAACGGTTCTGTTTAAAGACACTGCATATCTTGACTTTCTGGGGCTGCCGAAAGTCTATAAAGAGGCACGCCTGCGAAAAGGAATTGTGGAGCACATGAAGGAGTTTATTCTTGAAATGGGCAAGGACTTCCTTTATATTGACCAAGAGCATCCGATAACTGTGGGTGGTAAAACTTTCAAAATAGACCTTCTATTCTATCACAGACTACTGCAATGCATGGTAGCATTTGAGTTAAAGACCACCGAATTTCTACCTTCGTATCAAGGTCAGCTGGAATTTTACCTCGAAGCACTTGATCAAGAAGAACGACGCTCAAACGAGAATCCCACAATAGGCATTATTCTCTGCAAGGAATCAGACCAGGATGTCGTTCGATTCGCCTTAAACAGAAGCATGAGTCCAATGCTTGTGATGCAATATAAAGAGCAGCTCAAAGTGGGCGGAGTCATTCAAAGAAGTTTGGTGGAATACTGTAAATATATAAGTCATGGCGAGTAAATACTGACGTGAAGGGAACAAGAATATGTCCGGCTCACGGGAGGTGGGTCAGACATGTTTATTGAATATGTAGCAAATGCGAAAAGTAGACTATGTCGAAGATATTAGACTCAGCGAGCGTAGAATCCGGGCAATACAAAACAGGGCCGCGCGATGTGCCATGGACATCATTCTAAGCATCATCGCAGGGCTGACCCTACTTTAAAACCAAGGTCAGCCCTGCGAAATGCTTTACACCCACTTCAGAAGCATCCTTCGCGGCTGTGATTCGCAAACGGAAGCGGTGGCTCTACTGTTTGAGGGTTAGATACCAGTGGCCATCGATGCGGTAGGCGTTGAAGGCGAAGCCGGTGGTCGGGGTGATGGTGGCCGTCCCTGAGTTTGTCGAAATGGCGGTCCCTGAGCTTGCCGAAGGGCCACCGATCTTTAGGCGGTAGCTGATCGTGTTCAGTTCTGAGTTTGTAAGCTCAAAACCTGAACGTTCGAA
>CAKUSF010000076.1 GCA_934678915.1 uncultured Bacteroidales bacterium | reverse complement strand
GCCATCATGCAAGGGTTCTGACTGATGATCCAAGGGTCGTTGACGTACTTGATGTCTTTCATCAGCACGTCCGGATTATGATCGATGAATGAATATACTTCCTGAGAACCCAGCAGGAATGAAGCCACGATCTTACCCTTGTCGATTTTCTTGTTGGCACCGTTCACAACACCTTTCTTGATAAGGCCGAGAACCCCGTCCGCAAACATCTCAGTGTGTACGCCAAGGTTTTTGTGGTCAACGAGTTGTGCCGCTAGCGCATTAGGCAGTGCCCCGATTCCCATTTGTATGCAGGCTCCGTCCGGCACGAGTTCCGCGCAGTTCTTTCCTATCAGCACCTCAGTCGGAGTCGGCTCAGCGAAATCCTTGGAAACCAACGGAGTGTCATCTTTGACAATGTAGTCGAAAACATCCAGCGAAACCAAATCCCCATAGGCAAAAGGCACATGAGGGTTCACCACGGCAATCTTCACCCTTGCTGTCTCGATGGCAGCCAAAGAGCAGTCAACGGATGTTCCAAGCGACACCATTCCGTTCTCGTCCGGAAGCGACACCTGAACCAAGGCGGCACCAAGTTTGATCGCTCCACTGCGGTAAAGTTTCTGAGACTCACCAAGATGCACCGGCACATAGTCTGCATACCCGGAATTCACATTGGGTCGAACATTGGGGCCGATAAAGAATCCCTGCTCAAAGAAGATTCCTGAATATTTTGGATCTGAATATGGAGCCGGCCCTTCGGTGTGGAAGTGGTGGAAATGCAGGTCCTCAACCTCTCCAGCATCTGCCCTGCGCACAAGCGCATCAATCAAAATGTGCGGCACGCTCGCCACACTGCTTAAATGAATATGATCGCCCGACTTTATGGCCTTAACCGCCTCGTCAGCGGAAACGTAATGAAATTCTTTCATCCCTCAACTATATTAATTATCCGGTTTCTGTGAGTTGGCGACCGTGGATAATTATAGTTTGCCCCGCGATTGCCAATCGCGGGGCAAAGATAGTGCTTTTGGAACTTTATTCAAATTTCATGTTAAAACTGTGGTCGCTGAGCCTGTCGAAGCACCCAGGGAGCCTGTCAATTGCCCAGTGAGTTTGTCGTAGCGCCCGGTAAACTACCTCCTGTCATTCAAGAAAGAAAGATAGTAAAGTAAGGTGGCCAATGAGCCGACCGCTGCGATGACATAGGTGTAGGCCGCCCATTTAAGTGCGTCAATAGCCATCGGCTTGGTCTCATAGTTTGTTATCCCTGCGCTCTCCAACCAATTGACAGCCCTATGGCTAGCGTTGATCTCAACAGGTAGTGTCACAAAACTGAATAGAGTTGTCATCGCGAAAAGGATTACTCCGAAAATCAGCATCGGATAACTGTGGAACATGCTGACCATCAAGACTCCAGCGAGAAGAACCCACTGGACGATTCTGCTTGAGAAACTCACGACTGGGACGAGTGCCGTGCGTAGCCTAAGAGGAAGATAGCCTTTCGCATGCTGCACAACATGCCCACACTCATGAGCAGCCACGGCTGCTGCGGCTACACTGCTCTGGTTATAGACAGCCTCGCTAAGGTTTACTGTCTTAGTCTGAGGATTGTAATGGTCAGTAAGTCGTCCTGGAATGCAGGTGACTTTAACGTCTGTGATTCCATTGTCTGACAGCATTTTACGTGCAACTTCGGCTCCTGTCATTCCATTTGTGGTCGGAACCCGTGAGTATTTTGTAAATCTGCTTTGAAGCATGCTTTGGATAATTTGACTGAGAATCATAACGACAATCATTATTATCCAGATTGATCCTGTGCTCATAATGTTTTCTGTTTGTTTTAAATTTTGCGTGCAGACAATTGCAAGCGTAAAAAAAACTATCCATCCGGGCGATTGTCCACCCTCCGCGATGTTATCAAGTAGCAGGCCAAAGGTCAAATATAAAAATTTTGACAGAGACTTTGATGGAAAAACAGTAATTTTGTCAGTTTTTAGAAACTGAACATGTCAAACGGTATAACAGATTTCTCGCGTCTGGAGCTTAATCTCCAGAATTGCCTTGGCAATTACAGGTACTTCCGCTCCAAGCTAAAGCGGATGACCAAACTCCTCGTTCTTGTCAAAGCCAATGCCTACGGCCATGGAGCCGTGGAGTTCGCTCTCATGATGCAGAACGCTGGAGCGGACTACCTAGCCGTGGCTCTTCCCGTTGAGGGCATCGAACTCAGGCAATCCGGTATCAGTCTTCCGATTCTTGTTCTGACGGCTGGCACTGACTATTTTGACGAGATTATTGAGAACCGTCTTGAGCCTGGAATCCCTAACCTATACACTCTTAAAGCGTTGGTCTCTACGCTTCAAAGCCGTGGGATAGAAAACTTTCCCATCCACATTAAGTTGGACACCGGAATGCACAGGCTTGGATTCATGACGAGTGAGTTGGAGGAGTTGAATGATTATCTAAAGACGTGCCCTGAGGTAAAAGTTAAGTCGGTATATTCCCATCTAGCTGTAGCTGAGGATCCTATGATGGATCAGTTTACAATGGGGCAGATTTCGATGTTTGAGAGAAATGCTGCGAAGATAGACGAGTCTTTAGGCTACCATCCGATGTGGCATGTCCTAAACTCGGCTGGTATTGAGAGGTTCCCACAGTTTCAGCATGACATGGTGCGACTTGGGGTAGGAATATACGGAATCAGCTCTCTGCCAGATGTCCATCTCAATCCGGTAGCGTCTTTAAAGGTTAAAATTCTGCAAATAAAGGATTTAAAGCCTAACGATGGAGCCATTGGCTATGGACAGCATGGCTTGATATCCCCAGCAGGAACCCGCATCGCTACCATCCCTGTAGGTTATGCTGACGGGATTGATAGGCACCTTGGATGTGGGCATGCCAGCTTTTCTCTCAACGGACATCGTGTCCCTACAATCGGCAACATTTGCATGGACATGTGTATGCTTGACGTGACAGGAGTCCCTGCCGAGGTGGGGGACACTGTGACCATCTTCGGTGAGGATCCTACTGTTAGTGAACTTGCAAAGATTTTGGACACAATTCCTTACGAGATAATGACTTCTGTTCCACGTCGCATCGAACGCGCCATTGTCCGCAATTAGTCACTCCGACAAGCTCAGTGTCCATTCACTGCTGGTCGCTGAGCCTATCGCTGAGCCGGTCGCTGAGCTTGTCGAAGCGTCTGTCGAAGCGCCTGTCGAAGTGTCTGTTCAAATCATCATGCTTGCCCTAATCTCTTTTGCTAAGTCAGTCCCTTTCAAGTGTTCCACAATTGCAAGCCCGAAATCTACAGCGCATCCTGGCCCACGACCGGTTATCAAATTCCCATCTGCCACACAAGGAGCCTTGACATATTCACCGCCTTTTGCCATCGGTGCGGCTTCGAATCCATCGTAGCAGGTGAACACTTTGCCTTCCAGTGACGGAAGTTGTGAGACCACTAGCCCTGGAGCCGCGCAGATAGCAGCGACAGTTCCGCCTTTCGAGTAATGCCTCTTCATGATGTCCATTAATTCCTCATTCTCGGCCAGATTCTTTGTGCCGGGCATTCCTCCAGGAAAGACCATTACATCGTTTTCGTCTGTGCCGTCAAAGTAAGCATCAGCCTTGAATCTGCTCCACCTCATGTCAGCGACCACCAGTATGCCATGGGCTCCTTGGACCGTAATGTTTTCATTGATGGAGACTGTCTGTGCGTTGATTCCACCCCTGCGCAGAACATCAACTGTAGCGAGAGCCTCGATCTCCTCGAAACCCTCGGCTAAGAATATGTAAACCCCTTTCATCGTAATAATTATTAGGTGAATGTTTCTCTGTCACTGAACCACGGTTGGTGAGCCTGCCGAACCACTGCCCTCAACTTCTTAAAACAATTACCGGTCACTTCGACAGGCTCAGTGACCGAAATGCCGAAATGACCAGTGCTTGTTGAGATATCAGGACTCGAACCTGAACTGGCAGAACCAAAATCTGTAGTGCTACCATTACACCATACCTCAATTCCGTCCACAAAGATATTCATTTTCCTGCAATTCTGCAACCTTGCTGGCACACAAAGATGAGAATTGCCTTTGATTTTTCGGATTAATATTGCTATTTTTGTCTAAATCAATCAAATAGAATAGTTTTGTTTAGTATGATAAGCCTTAGGAATATTCTTGCCTCAAAGCCTGTCGTTTCGGCATTTTGCGGCTTGCTTCTCGCATCTAGTTCTCTTTATGCGTATGAAAACCCAATTATCAAAGGGTTCCATCCGGACCCCAGTGTCTGTGCTGTCGGTGGAGATTATTACCTTGTCAATAGCTCATTCCAGTATTTCCCAGGAGTCCCGATCTTTCACAGTAAAGATCTAATTAATTGGACACAGATTGGTAATGTGCTGGACAGGCGCTCTCAACTTGACCTGACCGATGCTCTTTCTTGGGGAGGCATCTATGCTCCTACTATCCGCTACAATGAAGGCACATTTTACATGATTACCACTAACACAAGCCATGGCGGCAACTTCATAGTCCACACAGACAATCCTGCCGGAGAGTGGTCTGACCCCATCTATGTTGACATCCCCGGCATTGATCCATCATTGTTTTTCCACGATGGAAAATGCTGGTACACAGGTACTACAGACAATCAGATAGTTCTTTGCGAAATTGATCCTTTGACCGGCACTAAATTAAGTGAGGTCAAGACCCTTTGGAACGGTACCGGTGGTCGTTACCCAGAGGGTCCGCATCTGTACTTCAAGGATGGCTGGTTTTACCTTCTGATTGCAGAGGGTGGTACTGAATATGCCCACAAAGTCACCATCGCCAGAAGCCGTTCGGTAGATGGACCTTATGAAGGAAATCCGTCCAATCCGATTCTTACCCACTGTACAATGGCCGCCCAGAACAATCAAATTCAGGGAGTAGGTCATGCGGATTTTGTGCAAGCTTCGGATGGCTCATGGTGGATGACATGTCTAGGATTCAGAACTCAGGGTGGGAATCACCATCTCTTGGGACGCGAGACCTTTTTGGCACCAGTCGAGTGGCCGGAAGGGGAGTGGCCAACTGTCAATGGGAGTGGAGAAATCTTTTTGAATATGCCCGTTCCGGTCACTGAGCCTGCCGAAGTGACCGTCCATGCACAAGAATCTTCGGTCTCTTCGACAAGCTCGGTCTTTTCGACAAGCTCAGTGACCGATAAGGTTCTGGATTTCAGCAAAGACAGGTGCAGCCATGACTGGGTTTACATCCGCAATCCTTTCATGAATAACTATTCCTACACGCGTAAATCCTTAAGGCTCAAATCTTCTGGACTTAATCTCGACGAGACGCATCTTTCCCCTACATTCATAGGCCGTAGGCAGGAGGACATTTTCTTCAGTGCTGTCACGTCCCTTATCTCTGAGCCAAAGACTAGTGGTGGAATGACTGTGTTCATGGATGCAGGTTCGCATTATGATCTTTTCTTGGAGAAAGGCATCCTTTACCTTCACTACCGGCTCGGAGAACTGTCATGTCCAGAGGCTGTGATTCCACTTAATGCAGACCGTGTCTGGCTTAAGGTAGAAGGTAATGAGTATTTCTACATATTTTCCTATTCTACTGATGGAGAGAATTTCACCCAAGTGGGCCAGATGAACACCCGCTACCTTAGCAGTGAGACCGCTAGTGGCTTCACCGGCATAGTTCTCGCCCTGTTTGCTGGAGGTCCGGAAGGCACTTACGCTGACTTCCGCGATTTCTCCTACAAGTCATTGTAGAATCAAATTTTGATTCCTTGTGTCAGTCTTTCATCGATTTCGGAAACATTGCGTTTAGCCTTGTAGAAAGCGGTTCGTGAGACAAAGCCAGAAGCTAGTGCGATTTCTTCTTGTTTCGCATCCGGATGTGCCTCTTTGTAGAGACGAGCATATTCGAGTCTGAACATGTTGACAAGATTGTAGTAGCCGATTGAAGAGATGAACTTGCTAGCTCTGTTCATCTTTCCGTTCCCAAGCTCCATAAGGACTTCTGTCTTAAGGAGGTGTGGCTCCCTGAACCTGCGTAGAATGACAGCCAGGACCTCTTCTCTGATAACATCCATCGGAGTCCCGTCATCCTCAGGAACTTCCTCTTCTTCAACTTCTTCAATCTCTTGTAAATCTTGCTTCTTTTCCTCTTCCAATCCGCGCATCCTTTCATCGACTGCCACAGGTCTTAAGACTCTTTGAGGGTGGAGTATTATGCAAAGGATGTGAATCATCCAAAATGATGTCATAATGTCAGATGCGAATTTGATCCACCTGTTCCCTGTGACAAAGACAATCCACATGAAGATTATCCAAAGAATGGGCGTGTAGAGAATCTTGATTGCGAATTTGTAGGGGAAATCCTCATCGTTAGAGTAGTTTTCAGTGTTGTAGCGGTCTGTTTCTGCCTTCAAATTTAGCAGAACACTGATCGTCACTCCACAGAGAATCAGGCTAATGACTCCGATTATTCCAAGTACAGCCCTTTCGTGCTGGATCATCCATCCGTAGTGCCCTGTCAGAAGAGGAATCAATAGGGCAATGAGAAGGACAAATGGAGATGTGATGTAAACTTTCCACTGCGGAGGATCTTTTTGTTGTCTTTTCTTAAGCTGGAAGTACTGACGGATGAGTACAGCGAAACATACTGGGTAGTACAATACTCCGAATGCCCTTGTGTAAAGCCACACGGCAGGCTCCATTGGAGAAAGGACATAAGGGAACAAGAAGGTTATGGCCGCGAAAAAGAGAGTGACCAATTTCCGTGCCGGGTAAAAATAGTCTGCATCATCACAAAACGGTCTGCACATGTGATTCCATCTCACTAACGCACAGAAAATACCCGTCGTGATGAAAACGAGACATCCTTCCGAGAAGAGACATTCAGGGCTGATGTTCCAGATCATGCAATTCCTCCCATCTGTGAATTATCCCGAAATGTCTATTTCTTCAGAAGTTCGTCGATGTGTTCGGCGTAGTCTAATGAGGAATCAAGGAAGAACACAATCTCTGGGACAATGCGGAGCTGCTTGGCAACCTGATGGCCGAGTTCTCCGCGCAGAGACTTGACATTGTCATTGAGGATTTTCATCACTTCCTCAGCCTTTGAAGATGGGAAGATGCTGACATAAGTCTTGGCAAGCGATAGGTCAGGACTGACCCTGACCTCGCTCACTGTCACCATAGCTCCTCCAAACACGGCCATGCCCTTGCCGCGTATGATTTCTGCAAGATCCTTCTGAATCTCACGGGCGACTTTCAATTGTCTTGTGCTGGCCTGTTTCTCCATGATTACAACACGTTGATGATAAAGTAGTTCTTCTTTCCTTTCTGGGCTAGGATGTACTTCCCGTCCACGATGTCTTTCTCAGAGACTTCGTACTCGATGTCCGCTATTTTGTCCTTGTTGATGCTCACACCGTTGCCCTGAACCATCTTTCTGGCTTCACCCTTTGAAGGGAAGACTTGAGTTTTAACTGCAAGGAAGTCAAGAATGTTGCAAGGAAGGTCTGCTTTCTGAATATCAAAAGTCGGCACACCGCTGAACACGGCAAGGAACGTCTTCTCGTCCAATTTCCTGAGTTCGTCCGAAGTGGAATTGCCGAACAGCATTTTGGATGCGGAGACTGCGTTGGCATATTCATCCTCCCCGTGGATCATAGTTGTAAGTTCCTTGGCGAGAAGCTGTTGGAGCGTTCTGCGGCCAGGGTCCTGACTGTGTTCTTCAATGGCTGCATTGATCGTGGCTTCATCAAGAAGAGTGAATATCTTGATGTATCTCTCAGCATCCTCATCGCTGACGTTCAGCCAGAACTGGTAGAACTCGTAAGGAGATGTCTTCTCAGGGTCGAGCCAAATGTTGCCTTTTTCCGTCTTTCCGAACTTAGTGCCGTCAGCCTTGCGGATGAGAGGGCAGGTGAGAGCGAACGCGTCTGTTTTGCCTAGCATCCTGCGGATGAGTTCGGTTCCAGTGGTGATGTTGCCCCACTGGTCGCTTCCACCGAGCTGGAGGCGGCAGCCCTTGTTCTCGTAGAGCCAGAGGTAGTCGTAGCCTTGAAGCAACTGGTAGCTGAACTCGGTGAAAGACATTCCCTCTCGCGACTCGCTGGATAGACGCTTCTTCACGGAATCCTTTGCCATCATGTAGTTGACGGTAATATGCTTGCCCACGTCACGGATAAAGTTCAGAAAAGAGTAGTTCTTCATCCAATCGTAGTTGTTCACGAGCTCGGCCTTGTTTGGAGCATCAGAGTCGAAGTCAAGGATTCTGGACAGCTGTTTCTTGATGCCAGCGATGTTGTGCTGGAGTGTCTCTTCGTCCAGAAGATTTCTCTCCTGAGATTTCATTGACGGGTCTCCGATCATTCCTGTGGCACCTCCGATCAGAGCAATGGGCTTATGCCCGCACTGCTGGAAGTGCTTAAGAATCATGATGCTGACAAGGTGCCCGATGTGAAGGGAGTCAGCCGTTGGGTCAATGCCGACATAGGCTGCCTGAGGGCCTTCCATGAGCTTTTCCTCTGTTCCCGGCATGATGTCCTGGATCATGCCTCTCCATTTGAGTTCCTCTACGAAATTCTTCATTGTATGATGTGTTTTTATATTCCTAAATTATGGTGGGATTTCGAGCATTGCCTTATTTTCACGCCATATTTATGCAAAGTTAGGCAAAAATAATGTAAATTTGCAGGCTGAAAACGAAATTAACAGTTTAAAAATTAACGGATATGAGAAAGAAAATCGTTGCCGGAAACTGGAAGATGAACACAACTCTCCAGGAAGGCGTTGAACTTGCTAAGGCTGTTGCAGCCAAGTCAGTTGAGACTCCAGAACATGTAGGACTTATTGTTGCACCTCCTTTCACCCATCTCGCATCAGTTGCAGAGGCTCTCAAGGGGTCAAAGGTTGAGCTTTCAGCCCAGAACTGCGCTGACCATGAGAAGGGTGCCTACACGGGTGAGGTCGCTGTGAACATGCTGACTTCTGTAGGATGCCAGTGGACCATTCTAGGACACTCTGAAAGAAGGCAGTACTATGGTGAGACCGATGAGAAGCTCGTTGAGAAGACTAAACTTGCCCTTGCTGCTGGTCTAGGTGTTATCCTTTGCGTAGGTGAGAACCTTGAGCAGAGAGAGGCTGGAAAACATTTCGATGTTGTCACAGAGCAGACCAAGAATGTCCTTTACAACTTTACTGCTGAGGACATGGCCAAGATCATCGTGGCTTACGAGCCAGTTTGGGCCATCGGAACAGGTAAGACCGCTTCCGCTGAGCAGGCAGAGGAGATCCACGCATGCATCCGCAAAGTTCTTGCTGAGAAGTTTGGTGAGACTGTAGCTGAGGACACCACAATTCTTTACGGTGGAAGCTGCAAGCCATCAAACGCCAAGGAACTCTTCGCCCAGAAGGACATTGATGGTGGTTTGATTGGTGGTGCAGCCCTCAAAGCCGATGACTTTATCGCAATAGCTCAGAGCTACTAGGTTACTAGTAGCTCTGAACTCAGCCTCCACCCCCCCCAGGCCGTCTTAAAAGTCTCGGTGAGAGTCGAAAAGTCTGTACC
>CAKUSF010000075.1 GCA_934678915.1 uncultured Bacteroidales bacterium | reverse complement strand
ACCGCACGTACGGTGGTGTGAGAGGTCGGAAAACGAAAGTAGGAAGAAAACTACTTCGTTTTCCTCCTACTCGATTTAACAGGACTATAGCATGATTGTCGGAAAATGATATGACCTACCAAATGTCTTGACTTGGAGAATCCGCGCGCTGCCTTCCGCTGTTGTGTCTGTGTCAAATGCTGATTGTAAGTCTGTCCGTGGTTCCTTGTCTATGCGAAGTTAAGTCTTTCATTCCGTAAATCCAACTACTTACCTACGTTTGTCTCATCATTTGCGTGACTGCCGGCTCCATGATGACCCGCTTCTCCAGCTGCATTGAGTAAGGTTACGATCCCCGACAAAAATCATACTAGTAACGGACAATCATCAAGCGGACGCGAGACAGAAATAAGGACATGGAAGCCTATGTGAAGCGCGTGCGCCCTTTCTGAGTGAAAGGCTTACAAGTTCTTCTTTTATGATCGGGAATTGGCTTGGCTATAACAGATCAGTAATTGTTTTGACCGGAATGTTCAGTTTTGAAAAGGCAAACATCTTTTTGCCCAAATCTTTTAGAGATGCTCCAATATGGTAAAACAGCGTCCTTATCAATGATTAGGAAGCGATCATGGCATTTCCTGTAAACATGAACGTTGATTGCAGGGTACTGTGCATTATATTTCTCAATGTCTAATGTTAGCCTTGAACTGATAGCTTGTGTATAAATGTCTACTTTCACGCCATCAGTTCGTTTATTGAGCGTGAGAAGGACGCTGTCGTCCACATAATTGTCAATTATGAGTATGGATTCTTTTGCGGAGCGTTCTAAATCTGAGACAAATGAATATGCATCGAATATTTGCCCGTTATAGAAGATACCCTCTACTGGGGGCAATGAGGTACGGACAAAGAAATCAATCTTTCTGGAATGTTCTGCTACAGTATCTTCCAACTCGGCCAAACGCTTGTTTATTGTGTATCCTTTCAGTAGATATTCTTTCAATATGCTATTCGCCCATATCCGGAATTGTGTGCCTCTGATGGATTTCACGCGATATCCGACAGAGATGATCACATCGAGATTGTAGAACTTCATCCGATACATTTTTCCGTCAGAGGCAGTTGTCAAGTAATCCTTGACAACTAAATTTTTATCTAACTCGCATTCTTTGAATATGTTATTAGTATGCAAACTAATATTTTGCTTAGTTGTTTGGAAAAGTTGTGCCATCTGCGCTTGGCTAAGCCATACGGTTTCATCTTCCAAATGCACTTCCAATTTTACCTCATTGTCTAGTTGGTAAAGTACGATTTCTCCTTGGTTGTTCATGTCATGGTCAATGTTATGTTATGCAAAATACAAATAAATTTGTGTGAGCACAACATTGGACACTTATCCATTGCGGTACCCCTTGAAAAGTAGTGGTATGGTTTCGGTTCGGTGCTGGAGACGGAGATCCGTAGGCGGCACATCCTTTCGCATATAATTTGTTTTTTTTACGGAATTATGCCTAACTTTAGAAAATATATGCTGCCTCTGAAAGCGGGCGGGATAATGAACAGATAGACTTATTATGGACATAGATCTGTACAGATACTCTTTATGCATTGCCTTGACCCTGATGGCGTTTTTTGCCTACAGGTTCTTTTTCGGGAAGGTTCCGGACAAGAGGATATTCGGCAACTACCTGCGGTCAAGGCACTTGATGGGAGCTGCACTTCTAGTTTTGGTGATGAATTACGCTGTCCATTTGTTCATTGACATAAGACTTCTCAATGTCAATGGCGCGATTGTGATGAACCTTACCACCTACTTCTTCAGTTACGGACTATTCGTGGCAGCACTGCATACGCTTCTGAACTGCTCCTTCATAAGTCGGAAGATAATCGCAAGGCATTGTCTGCTTTGGCTCCTATATGCTATTCTGTCTGTTGTGGTGCTTGTCTTCGTTAAAGATGGCCTAATTGAGGATGTTCTAATACATTTCTTGGGTCTCATACTAGCCCTATATGGCTTCGTTTTGGCTGCTCGTCTCCTCAAGTCTTATCATAGGGCTGTAAAGATGATGAATAACACACACTCTGACAACATCGCGGCCTATGTCAGATGGATGTCGGTCCTTACATATTGGATGCTCATTTTCGGCATCAGCTGCTCGGTGTTGACTTTCCTTCCTGACAATCTGGTTTTTCTGTGGGTGCTGTCATCAGTTCCTTTCTATTGTTATCTGTATGTAAGTTATCAGAATTACCTGCTTTTTTATGAAACTGTAGAGAGGGCTATCGAAAGCGAGCATGACTCAGAAATACCAGTTGAGGAGACAGTATCCGGCAATTCGGAAATACAACGTCTTGTGCAGGAATGGGTGAAGGCAGATGGCTACCTGAAACAAGGGCTCACGATATCGGATTTGTCCAAATCATTGTACACAAACAGGACGTACCTTTCTTCTTTCATCAATCAGACATACAAGGCGACTTTCCGTGAATGGATTTGCGGACTTAGAATTGATTATGCTAAACGCGCATTGCTGGAACATCCTAATGTGACCGTAGCAGAAATCGCGCAAAAATCCGGGTTCCTTTCTTTGAGCAATTTTAATGCTTCTTTCAAAGAGAGTGAGGGTATGACACCTGCAAGATGGAGAATCAGCAAGTTGTCAGTTCAGCAAAAAAGTGTCGATTCAACAAAGTAGGACTGCTAATACGACAATTCCTTGGCAGCTCGACAAATTAACCGAGACTGTCTTTTCTCCAGACTCTTTTTTTAGTAATTTTGTCATCGTGCTCCTTGGCGTGGTGAGCCACTCCGTGAGTCTAGTATTTGTTTAAAACAATATCAAACTATGAAGCGTTTTCTCTTTTTTGTCACTTGTTTTTCAGTGCTCATTTGCACTTTTCCTGCTTGTCATGAGAAGGAATCCACAAGCACATCCAATCCTGCTGCCTTCCTAAAAAACGAAGATCAGAAGGCCATGGTGTCAACATTGAAGAATATGGCGGACGGGCATCTATATTCATTAAAGTACAGTGCAGATTATCTCATAGATGAAATCATGGAGAGCGGTGGAGCCAGCTCCAGTGTCCAACTTTTAGGGAAAGTCATTCCGCGTTTGACCACAGTGTCGTTAAACAAGGCCAGTGACGGAATGGATTACGGGTGCAGCGCTTTTTGCGTCAAATCGCCCGAAGGAGATGTTCTGGTGGGCCGCAACTTCGATTATAGATTTGTGTCCTCTTCCAACATGCTGGTGCACAATGTCACAAAAGGTGTGAAAGAGTCCATTTGCATCTCAGCCCTGCCTTTTTTGGACAAAGACATCTATGTGGCCGGGGCGTTGTCGGACGGAAAAACAGACTTGTCAGTGCCAGTTACCGCTTCAATCTATTGCTGCCTGGACGGAATGAATGACGCGGGACTTTTCATCGGTGTTCTGTCACTGCGTGGCACCGGTGGAGCCGTGCAACATGACGATAATAAGAGCGACATCGTCCCGACTCTGGCCATCAGATTGGCATTGGACGGTTGTGCCAGCGTTGACGAGGCCGTGGATGTCTTTAGGACTCACAATTTCTTCGCTGACGGTGACAATTCAGATTCGAACTATCATTTCCTGATAGCCGATGCAAGCGGAAAGAGAGTTGTCGTTGAATATTACCGGCCTGGAGAAGTGCCACCGCTGAGCGATCCTGCGGCAAAGGATTGGACAATGAATATACTTGATACTGATCATGTTACTAATTTTTATCTGTCTGATGGTTGGCAGAGTGTTGGTGGAGGAAGAGAACGCTACGACAAACTTCACGAGACACTGGAAAAGAAGAAACGAATAATGACGGAGGATGAGTGCATGTCTTTGCTTGATGACGTGCACACGGACTTGAATTCCGAAGGTGGTGACATCACAAGCAACACACAATGGTCTGTTGTCTATAATCTGACCAAGAAGACCGCTACCATCTGTGTGGACAAAAATTACAAACAAAAACTGCATTACAGCCTATAGCGACATGAAAAGTTCCCTGCCAATCAATCTTATTCAGTCAGCGTGTTTGCTGGCACTCGTCCTTCTGCCCGTTTCCTGCTCGAAAGACAGTCCGGACTATGGTGACGAGGTCATCATAGAGGGCGATTACCGCGAGCCATCCTCAATTGCCAATGACGAGAAAATCCTGGTTCCGGCATGGGTCTCGGATGGCCTTTCCAAGGACTTTGCGGATGCGGTCAAAGGCCGCTTGAAAGAGGCTGTGACTTCGGCTGACAACGCGCAGGTTATTGTCACGGACATGGCCGGCTATTCTGGTATGGAAGTTCGCAAGGATTGCATCGTGATTGTGTACAACCCGTCAAAGTCCCTGCTGGAACAGCTGGGCGAGGAGTCCGGGGACATCCTTTGTGTTGCATTCCAGCAAGGCAAGGCTGGCAGTTGTGTGGTGTCGGCTCCAGCGGAAGGTCTTGAGGTGGACGAATGTCTTAACGGCCTTGCCGCCTGGATAAACAACACGGTCCAGAACACGACCGGCAACTTCGACCCGTCCTCATTTTGGGAGGAGTCGAGCATGTACACGACATATTCGGATCGCGTCAGGGAGAAGATAACGAATGTGGTGTCCTCCGAGCACGATTACCTTGAGGGCGAGTTCTCTGTTGATGTACAATTAAAGGTCACTCCAATGCACGGATTCAAGAGCAGTGGTTCGGACGCTATGGACTACTATCTTATGACATCAACCGTCTCGGTCGCGTCTGGAAAGATGTACACAGGCAATTTCTCAAAGATGCACGGAGGAGTGAACGCGCGAATCTGCGGCTTCTATCTAAAGTCTCTCAGTTCTAACATCTACATATTAAACACATCAGGGACTCCTGTCGGTCGTTTTGTCCAGGTTCCTACTCCGGAGACCGTTGTCGGCTCAACCGGATACTCGACCGGCTGGAACTTCTCTGTTGGTGGAGGGATCACAGGTGGCACATCTCCGATGATCTCCTCTTCCACCGGATTCTCCATCTCCTCAAGCACTTCACGCACGATCAGCGACTGCGATGTGTTGAGCCGGCATGAGGGTTCCACTGTAGGCTATGACTACGTGATCAACAATCTCCCTCGTTTTAAGTCCAACAAAATCACGGACCCTCCACTAGTCTCGACTTCGACCACCAATTTCTACAGCCAATGGGTCTGGGCGGTTCCGGCTGAAGACCATGATGTGAAGACCAAGTATAGGGTGGCGATAGACCTTTACAATCTCGTCTATGGAGCGTCTTATTTCTATACCGGAAGTCTTGATTATCACGATCTTGAGTTCGTTCAGAAGAAATACTCTGTCATCAAGGATCTTCCTATGCCTAACAGAAGCCCGACCGGAAAGTTTGAGCTCACCAACTCCGAGGATGGGACGTTTTTGACCAATGTTCGATTGTATAACAAGAGCTATCCTGAGACCGGAAGCTTCAAAGATGAAAGTGTTTACGGCTATGGCAGCACCTGCTCTATGTTCTTGACGACCGGAGACTATGAGCTCCAATGCAGCATAAAGGGAACGAACGGAAAGACCAAAACCCGGAATTATACCGGACTCGTAAGGGTGACGACAGGCGGCACGGTGAAACTTTCAACCAGCTACGGATTCAAGTAAACCAATGAATATGTTCATGAACAATTAGAATGAAATTCGATGAATATGAGAAGAATAATTGATTTATTGAATATACTTGCGCTCTGCGCGGCCTTCGCATTGTTGGCATCCTGCGGTGGAAAATCAGATCTGGATCCAGAGCCGGAACCTGAGGTTATAGAGGAGAACCGCACATCGGATCTGCCGTACTGTGTCTGGTCTGAGTTGGAAGATGACGTTCTTAAGTTGATATATTCAAGATTTACTGGGAAGAAGGTCTCCTGCGAAGAGGCTAAGGTGGTCTTTGTGAGCGGAAAAGACATTAAGGATGACGAGATTTGGAGCGCTTACCAACGAGGTGCAGCGGTGGTTGTGGTTTCTCCGACCTCTACTTTGCTGTCTGCTCTTTCCCAGCGGAACATAGGATTCCTGTCAGCGGAGTCTCTGGACGATTGTCTCTTCGCTGCGTTCCACAGGAGCGGGAAGGTCTTTTCGATGGATGATTTCCCTCCCACTAATCTGAATGGCCTTGTGTCGTGGGTGGGTGACGTGCATTCCGCGAACACCTCAGGAGACGATCTGCTCCAGTCCATTCACCTGTTCTCATCACAGGACATCAAGATTGACAAAGGTTTGATTTTTAAAGACGGAAAGAATGAGTTCAGGGTTACGGGTCAGGGACAATTCGAGCAGTACTATTCTGTCATCCCGCTTTATGCGTTTAAGTCGTCCAAGAGCAATTACGTCGGGGATTTCTACATTATTGACGCCACTTTCTCTGTCGCTTCTTCAGGGATGTACGCAGGGAAGTTCAAAGACACCCAGCTCAATGGTTTACAGGGCTCTTTCATGGGCTATTTCCTGACCGGCTATCGTCTGGACATCTCGTTGGTCGATGACAAAGGGAATTCAGTTCCGGTCCGCTTCAACCAAGTACCGTCCCCTTCGACAACGATAAACTCCCAGACCTACACTTCCGGTGTGTCTTGGTCATTTGAGGCCGGCTTGTCGGGTGGAGCCGCTGGAGCTGGACTTTCGTTGAGTTCGGGCTGTAACTTCAGCAGTTCCAAGACGCGTGAGGTCAGGGATTTGGCTATCATCGACAATTCTTCGGACGGTGGTGTCCGTTATACTCTTGAGGTGAAGAATCTGCCGACTTATCTCACGCTTCCTCCGGCCATTTCCAGATCTACTTTTGATTTCCATTCCGGTTGGGTCTGGAGTGTGGAGAACACTAAGGAGTCAGATGTCACGACCTGCTACCGGATGAAAGTTACATTGAGTGAACTGAACTACCGAGACCTTTATTGCAAAGGAGGAGGTAATAAAAAACCGAGTGTACAGAACTGGCCTGTCATTGCGAATAAGGAGTTTTTCATAGACCTGCCTGTGCCTAACAGAATTCCTTGCGGCAATGTCAAGTTTGTCAACAGCGAGAAAGGAAAGTTCATGACGGACATTGTCTTCATTGATTCCAAGAACCCAAGCGATCCTAAAAGCTATCATTTCGATTCGTCAGGCAGTGTTTACTCCTACCAGGAGTGCTACGAGGCAAGCCTTCCGGAGGGCACTTACATTGTCCAGTACAAACTTGGAGGCACCTCATGCACCGGGAAAAACATCGCCATCAAGAGAGGTGAGACGCTAGAGCTACAGTCTGGCTACTATGTAAAGTAAGTTTCTAACGGTGAACGTCTGGTTGCTGTGCGGTGAAACTTTTTGATATTCATTAAAATAGGCAATTGTCTTTGGTTGGTTTCTACTAAAGATGATTGCCTATCTGTTTGACACTGGGTTATTTGGCTGTCACAGAGACGATGTAGAAGCAGGAGGTGGAGAGGAAGTTGCGGAGGAACGGGATGTGGTCAAGGCCGAGGCGCAGCCGGGTTGGACGGAGATGGAACTTGGCCTTGTAGTGCGGGCTGATGAGCCACAGCTTGCGCTCGACAATCCGGAAGCCGGTCTCTTTGCAGAGTCTCTCGAACTTCTCTGGAGTCATCTTTGAACGCTTGATGCTCAAAAGCTCGTCTATTCTGGCGGAATCTTCTTTGAATATTCTCAAATAGCCCCAGTAGAGGCTGACCGGGAGGAGGTGCATGAACGGAACCTTTGAGCAGACTCCACTCCGGCAGATCTGCTGATGGCCTCCGAACGGCATCTGCCAGGCGGGAAAGCCGAAGAACACGATTCCGTCTGGTTTCAGAAACTTCTTGATGCCGTCGAAGAACGCTGGTTTGTCCTCCGGCTCAATGTGCTCGATCACATCGTGGATTAGCACGATGTCGAATAGGTCGTCTTGAGGAGGCATGGTCAGAAAGTTTCCGCTGATGAACATTCCCGGCATATTCCTTTTGGCGAAATATTCCTTGGCATGTTCTATCTTGTTGGCGGCCAGATCGATGCCAGTCACCGAGCATCCCTCCTCAGCGAAAGGAAGGAGGTTGCCTCCCTCCCCGCAGCCAATCTCTAGTACGCGAGTCCCGCTCCCGATGCTTTTGAATCTCCGAAGATAGTCGATGTAAAACTCTCTGGAAGTCTGCGCCAACTCCCTGAAATACCGCTCTCTGTCCTTGTGTCTTTCCTGCATGGCCGTGTCTGTCTGGTTTGGGAAAACCGCCTGCTTTTAAGTAACCGTCAAAAATCACTTGTCTAAAGAGAGGCGACTTGTTTTGCGTTTACTGGAACAGGCGGCTTCCGAACCACAATTATAGTGAAAATCCTCCGGATTTGCGGTATGGTTGCAGGTGGTGTGCTTGGATTTTTGCTGAAAATCCGGTGAAGCTTGTGGCTTAGGACAGTTACTGAGCTTTAAGTGTGGCGTTGAGACGGTACATCTTGCCTGGCTCAAAAGTGTTGTCTCTGGCTAGGGTGATGGTGGCATTAGCTGCTGATTCTAAACCGTAAATGCTAATGCTAACTTTAAGTTCAGTTCCGGATGGAAGAGTATATTCTTTACCGCCATAGCACATCATGTATGCTGTCACACAACCTTCGCTGTCAGAAGAGACACCACTCCCACTCTCATAGTAATCTTGCAGTTTGTCTCCAAGGCCGACGGAAACAGAATAAGAAGGATAGCCATTATCAGAGCAGAAGTTATTCCCTAAAGACGTCCCTCCTATAAAAGTTATCGGATGATTACCTGTTTCTTCCTCAATTTTAATAGATGTAATTTTTTCAAATGCTTCCGTTTCCGGAACTTTGGCTTTAACCTTGATGACGTAGCACATGTTCTTGAGGGCAGAGCTGGTCTTGCCTGAACTGAGTTCTTGAATGTCACTGATGTCCCCTTTCATTACAACATAGTGCTTCAAATCAGAAGGGTCTCCGTTTTTGGTTTGAAAATGGAAAGTGCTTCTTACATAGATATAACTATTCCCTATTTTACAGCCAGAAAGAACGCCTTCCCCAGAGTAACCGTCATAGTTTTTAGACTCCCATTCATTATTCTTGCCGTCTCCTTCTGTGAGCGCAGGATAATAGACAGACACTGTCTTGGCATTTTCAGGATTGGACCATGTCCCTTCAAATTGTGCATTTGTTCCACCGTCTTTGGATGTAAGGACATCATTGGAGAGGACCTTTCCGCTTGCGTCAAGCGTGATGAGTGAGACCTGGTCTCCTTCTTCCCATGCGAATTTGAGCGAATTGTCCTCATCTGTGTAGGTCACTTTGGTCTCCGGCCTTGCGATGGATGCTGTGAGGGTCAGTTTGATCGGCTGGTTTTCATTAGTAGGATTCTCTTCAGAAGTGATGTTCTTCTGGCATGACATGGCTGTGAGTAGCATCGCCATGGTGATAATCGTAGTCTTTTTCATAGCCTTTGTTTAGTTGATTTCTCCTCCGTCAGAAAAGCCATCTCCGCTCAAGTAGCTGTCATTGTTGTAGGATGGCTGAAGCACTGAACACTCAAGTGCAAGGTTCACTTCCTCACAAGTGGGGGAGACTGTCTTAAAAGTCGCTTGTAGATCAACGGTGAGCGGTCCCCCCTACGCTGTAAGAAAGTCCAAATAAT
>CAKUSF010000074.1 GCA_934678915.1 uncultured Bacteroidales bacterium | reverse complement strand
GGCATGACTGATGAGCCTTACATTAAATATGGCCGTTTGTTCATCCATCCGACCAAGTGCGGAGCGGCCAAATTCAAAATCACAGCTGTCGGTGGTGGCGAGGCTATTGGTGGAGATGATGCCATCGGAGGTATGGAAATATCTCAGACAGTGTCAGTTGTTGTACGACCGTTCAAAAGTGAAAATGGAGGTTGGTTATGATTGGGTTAAAGAAATTATTAATCGCAGTATTCTCTTTGACTATGCTTGTGTCTTGCGGAGGTGGCAAAGAGGAAAAAATACTTGACATTACCGGTGAGTGGAATCTTGTGAATGTGCAGACCAAGGCCGCCACACTAGGTGGGCAGACTGTGGACGTTTACATCTCGTTTTCGAGTGACAAGTCTTTCACAATGTACCAGATGCTGGGAGCTGGGAGATATCATAAATATTCAGGGACCTACATTCTGGACGGGACGACCCTTTCAGGGAAATATTCCGACGGCAAGCAGTGGGGCTCGGCCTACGAGGTGGAACTTTCTTCCTCCGACACTCAGCTGACGCTTACTTCCGCTTCCGGAGAGGTGGACACCTACAAGAAAACATCTATCCCTTCGGATGTCACCAACGCTGCAATCTAGTCTGTGCCTGCACTTGCTATTGGTGATCTTGTCGAAGCATCGAATAATCCTAACAATCACAAATAGTGAATTTCTCATATTCCCGTCACACATGTGGCGTGAATATGAGGTCATGGTCATAACTGTCCTAAACAATGCTCCTTAGTCCAAAAAAGTTCTTATCTTTGCAGGGAATGAACTAAAGGACAGGCCGTATGCTTTACCCGATTGGAATACAGAACTTTGAGAAGATCCGTCAAGGCGGATTCGTCTATGTTGACAAAACCGATCTCATCTACAAGATTGCACAAACCGGTCAGTATTACTTTCTGAGCCGTCCTAGGCGGTTCGGCAAGAGCCTGCTGGTGTCAACTATGGAGGCGTACTTTCAGGGGAAAAAGGAACTGTTCGAGGGGCTGGCCATCGCATCGCTGGAGAAGGACTGGACGGAGTACCCGGTGCTGCATCTGGACTTGAGCGGAGTAGCCTACAATCATGAAGATGTGATTGAAAAGGTACTTGACAACGCTCTCAGCAAATGGGAAAGGGAATACGGAAGCGAGAACAATTCCGGCATTCCCGGAATCCGCTTCGGGAACGTGATTGAAGCTGCCTGCCAGAAGACCGGTCGCCAAGTTGTCATCCTGATTGATGAATATGACAAACCCGTCATAGACAATCTTGACCGTCCGGAGCTTCAGGACAGGATGCGCGAGACGCTCCGTGGCTTCTACGGTGTGATGAAAGGTCATGGAGGGTTCACCCACTTTGCATTTCTCACCGGAGTCACGAAGCTCGGTAAGATGAGCGTGTTCAGCGACTTGAACAACCTGACGGACATTTCGATGGATAAGGAATATTCCGACATCTGCGGAGTTTCGGAGACCGACCTCAAGGCCTATTTCATCGAGAGCGTCAAGGAACTCGCTGAAGCTAACGGGCTTACCGAGGAGGAATGCCGTGAAAGGTTGGCACTGATGTACGATGGCTACCACTTTCACCAGAAGGCCATTGGGGTCTACAACCCTTTCAGCCTGCTCAATACGTTCAAGGTAAAGGAGTTCAAGGAATACTGGTTCGAGACGGGAACCCCGTCTTTCCTCGTCAAGGTGATGAAGAACACCTCCTATGACATCACGAGCCTGTCTGAGCAGGAGGCCGACTCCTCGCTTCTTACGGACCTGGACACCGTGTTTTTGAACCCCGTCCCTCTGCTCTATCAAAGCGGCTACCTCACCATCAAGGGTTACGATGAGGATTTCCAGATGTATCGTCTGGGCTTCCCGAACAGGGAGGTCAAGCATGGTTTCTTGAACTATCTGATGCGGTATTACACCCCGGTCGGATCAGAAACCCCGATGATGCTCATCTCGCGTATGACCAGAGACATCCGCAGTGGCAACCCGGAAAGCTTCATGACCCGCCTGGACGCCCTCTTTGCCAGAGCCAACTACCAGATTCAGGCCGACTGCGAGAAGGACTTCCAGTACGCGATGTACATCATCATCGAGCTTATGGGAGAATATGTCGAGACGGAGCGCACGACCTCCAACGGTCGCATCGACATCCTCATCAAGACCAAGGACTACGTCTACGTCATCGAAATTAAGACCGATTCCACCCCAGACGAAGCCCTTGCCCAGATCGAGGAGAAAGGCTACGCCCGCCCGTTTACCGATAGCCAAAGGAAGATATTCAAAATTGGCGTCAACTTCTCCACCTCCGCCCGTCGCATCGACGGATGGAAGGTTGTCTGATCATTATCCTCAGCTAGGGATTTTTGACGACTCTGAACGGGAGCAGCGCGGGGCGGCTATCACTTCGGAACCGAGAATGCCGTGCTTCCATCATTCGCAACCATCGGACTCGGTGCAAAGATCTTCGGCATAAGCCTTGACATCGCCTACCTAACAGCCAACGACATTCTCGGCAACACCCTGACATTCGGAATCGAGTATCGGTTTTAAATAGGCCCGGATATTCATAGTTATTTTTATCAAATTGATTTTGGATATGTAAAATAAAGTTGTAACTTTGGCTTCGTCATTGTTGACACAGAATTATATAGAGTAAAAGCAGACATCTATCCCTTAAATGGGTGTCTGCTTTTGTCGTTGTTTAAGAGGGGAGGTACTGGGACAAGGAAGATTTTTCTTTCACTATATAATTATCAACAATGCAAACAAGAAAACATCTGGTTATTGTCCGAATCTCCATTGGAGTGGAGATTATCAGAATTGTCTGGGTGAAGGCATACAAACGCATCCGCCTTGGCAAGATAGAGAGGGTGAAAGGGCATTATCTAAATATTAAGGGTATCCGCGATAATTGATCTCTCATCCTGTACCTACAAGGTACTCTACTCCATCTCTTCTTTTATAATCAGAGTATTCTACCCCTCCAGAATCTTGTTCTGTTCGGCCACGGAGGCCTCGTGGATGGCGGTGAAGAAAGCAGTGACGAACTCCTCGGAGAGGCCGTACTGCTTGCCTTGTTCGATCATTGAGGACAGGATGCTGTCCCAACGTGCGGCTTGGACGATGGCAATGTTATGGGCTTTCTTGAACTCACCGATCTTGCGGGAAATCTCCATTCTGGAGCCTAGGGCCATCAGAAGATTCTCGTCAATCACGTCAATCTGTGAACGAAGCTGCTCAATGCCTTCGAGATATTCCTTGTCATTGGAGACCTTCTGACGGACGGTAAGACTCTCCAATAATGTTCTCAAGTCTGACGGAACCAACTGCTGTTTGGCATCACTCAACGCGCACGACGGATCGCAGTGGGACTCGACCATCAGGCCATCCAATCCAAGATCCATCGCCCTCTGCGACAATTCCTTGAGATACTGTCTAGAGCCGCCCATGTGACTCGGATCCGCAAAGAACGGAAGATTCGGATGACGAGTACGCAACTCCACAGCAATCTGCCAACCAGGAAGGTTTCTGTACGGAATCTTCTGAGAAGTGGAAAAACCACGATGGATCACTCCCAGCTTCTTGACTCCCGCCTGATTCAGCCTTTCCAAGGCTCCGACCCAAAGATCCAAATCTGGATTGACAGGATTCTTGACCAGAACAGGAATGTCAGTGTCCCTCAGCGCATCAGCAATCTCCTGAACCAGAAATGGATTGGCTGTCGTGCGAGCCCCAATCCAAACCATGTCGATGCCATATTTCAGACATTCATAGACATGCTTCTCGTTGGCCACCTCGGTGCAGACCTTCATGCCATATTCATTCTTTACTTTCTGAAGCCATTTCAGACCGGGAGAGCCAACTCCCTCGAAGGATCCGGGGTGAGTGCGAGGCTTCCATATTCCAGCCCTAAAAACATGAATTCCAAATTCGTGCAAACCCTTAGCGGTCATCATGACCTGCAATTCTGACTCCGCGCTGCAAGGTCCCGCGATGACAAGAGGGGGAATGCTCTCATCGAAAAATCCCCACTCTGAGACGGGGATGATGTCAAGTGTTCGCTCCATAACTATCTCAAAATCTTTTTAATCCTGTTAGCTTCATGAATAAGTTCGGTGACGCGGTCAGCGTCATAGTCAGCGATTGCATCACGGAACAGTCTCATCTTTTCTAGATACGTGTCGATAACATGCAGCACATTGTCCCTATTCTGTGCCAGAATAGGGGTCCACATCTCAGCAGAGCTCTTCGCCAGACGCACAGTTGACGAAAAACCTCCCGAAGCAAGGTCGAAAATGTGCTTCTCATCTTTTTCCTTCTCAAGCACGGTAAGAGCCAAAGCAAAAGAGGTGACGTGCGAGATGTGCGAGACATAGGCGGTGTGCACGTCATGGCTGTCGGCATTCATGAAAAGCGGGCGCATGTTCAGCACATCATACAATTCCTCAACGACTTTCAACGCCTGCGGATCCGAATCCTCAGCATTTGCGAATATGCAGGCTCGCCCATCGAAGAGGTTCGGCATGGCGGCCCAAGGCCCTGAATATTCAGTACCAGCCATCGGGTGTGTTGCCACGTAGCGGCCACGGAGTGGATGGTAATGAGCAGCGCGGACGATGTTGCTCTTCGTGGAGCAAGTGTCAATCACGATTTTCTTCCCGTTCCCTTCTTCTTTGAATATGTCAAGTACCTGTGGCAGCATCTTCACCGCTGCACCGACCGGAATGGCAATCACCGTGATGTCACTTCTGCGGACACATTCCTCGAAAGGAACAATCTCATCGGCTAGTTCCATCTTTTCGGCAGCGGCAGCGTTCACGGGATCGGCCTCGACTCCGAGAACCGTCTGGGCAAAGCCTCTGCGTTTCAGGTCGATGGCCATCGATCCGCCAATCAATCCAAGGCCTATTACTCCTACTATCATACTTTTATAACATTTTACCGCTTTGTTGCTTCGACAAGCTCAGCAACCGTTCGACAGGCTCAGCAACCGTTCGACAGGCTCAGCAACCGTTCGATTCGGTCACTTCGACAAGCTCAGTGACCGAATCGAAGTGCCCCGTCTAAATGATCTTGTCAATGACTTCTTCTATTTTTTTGTTAGCACGATCAAGTACTTCCGGCTTCGCGCAAAGTGAAACGCGGATGTAATTTTCACCGTTCTTTCCGAAGATGAATCCCGGAGTGATAAACACACCGGCCTGATGCAGAACGCGTTCCGAAATCACCTCTCCGGCAGTCATCCCGTTCTCAGCGTACTTGGACGGCACACGTCCCCAAAGGAACAACCCGGCAGTGTCGTGGTCGTAAGTCACTCCGAGAGTGTCAAAGATCCGACCTGCCGCAACACGTCTGCGGACATATTCAGAGTTCAGCTCCTCGAACCACTCTGGGCTCTGGTTCAGAGCCTCGACACCCGCAAGCTGCAACGGCTTGAACATTCCTGAATCCATCTGGCTCTTGACCTTCAAAATCTCAGTGATCATCTCCGGATCCCCACCGACCATCCCGATTCGCCAACCGCTCATGTTGTGCGACTTGCTCAACGAGTTCAGTTCCAGACAGCACTTCTCGGCCCCTTTTGCGGCCAGAATGGAAATCGGCTTCCCACAAAGGATGAATGAGTATGGATTGTCATTCACAATCAAAATCTTATGCTTCAATCCGAAATCCACCAACCTTTGGTAAAGCTCAGGTGTGGCCTTGGCTCCGGTCGGCATATTCGGATAATTCGTCCACATCACCTTCACGCCCTCCAGATCCATTTTCTCCAAGGCATCGAAATCCGGCCACCAATGATTCTCCTCTTTAAGGTCGTAAGTGACAATCTCCGCTCCTGCCAACCTTGACGATGAGGTGTAGGTCGGATAGCCAGGGTCAGGGATCAACACCTTGTCGCCCGGATTCACAAAAGTCATCGAAATCAGAAAGATCCCTTCCTTGGATCCGACAAGCGGCTGGATGCCACCGTCAGGATTCAGAGTCACACCGTAATAGCGTGAGTACCAGTCAGCAAACGCCTGACGCAGCTCAGGAAGTCCTTTGTAACTCTGGTACACGTGATTCCCCGGTTTAGGGGCAGCCTCAACCAAAGCGTCAATCGCATCCTTAGGAGGCATCCCGTCTGGAGCACCTATTCCCAAACTGATGATTTTGTCTTCACCACGCGCTGCACGCTCAGCATTCAGTGCGTCTAACTCCTTCTGTTTGCGGGAGAAGTAATACTCCTTTACAGACAATGTTCTTTTTGCAGGTTCAATGATCATGATTACATCAAAGATTTATATTCGCCTAAAATGTTAAGTCCCTCCATAAGGGGTCTGACCGCCCTCAAAGCTTGACGGTAGCGGCCATAGGTCGCGAACTTGATGTCCGCGTAGAAGAAGTACTGCCACTCTTGACCAGGAATTGGCAGGGATTGGATTCTGGTAAGGTTCATCTCGTAGAACGAGAGAATCGTAAGTACCTGAGCCAGAGAGCCCGGCTTGTGCGGAAGGGTAAAGCACAGCGATGCCTTGTTGATTTCGCGGTGGGGAACCGTGATGGCATCATCCAAAATCAGGAAACGGGTGAAATTCTGTTTGTAAGTCTCTATGCTACGAGCCAGAATCTCCAGACCATTCTGCTTAGCCGCCAGTTCCGAGGCGACCGCCCCGACTCCCTTAAGCCCATCAGTCGCGATGTCAATAGCGCTTTTGGCCGTGTCCTCAGACTCCACCATCGTGATCCACGGGCAGTTGCGCTCGAAAAACTGACGAGTCTGGTTGATGGCCATGTAGTGCGTACGCACCTCCTTAATGTCGTGGATGTCCTGTCCGGGCAGTGCCATAAGGTTCTGATGTATGGGGATGTACACCTCACCTTTGATCTTGTAAGTGTGGGATCTCAGAAGTTCGAAATTGGGGATAAGACCTCCTGAGATCGTGTTTTCGATGGCCATCGCAGCAGCCTGAGCCTCACCGGAGGCCACTGCCTTGAACAGCCCTTCGAAAGTCGGACATTCCACGATGGAAATCTCCTCCCCACGCGCGGAGTAAAACTCCCTAGCAGCCTGCTCATGGAAGCAACCTCGATAGCCTTGGATTGCTACTTTTGTCATATTCATCAAGTTCGTTCGTAAAAAAGGCTGCCCGGAAAAGCACCGGACAGCCGTATATTCATCTTTATTTGTTCTGAATATTTGTGCACACGCTCATCCGGTCTTCTACTTGTTGCGGTAAAAGAAATAAAAACCAAAAGAGTAAAATCGTGTGTTCAACATCATAACACTGCAAAGATAGTAAAATCAAGAGAAAATGTTACTAAAAAATTTAATGAATATGCTAGAGCAGCGGCAGGGCATCCACTCGCGTCACCCTAAGGCATTCATTAAACGGTCATTATCTCCTTTTCTTTTGCTGAAACGAGTTCATCAATGTCCTTCACCTTGGTGTCAGTGATCTTCTGGATTTCATCCTCGCCCTCCTTACGGACATCCTCGGAGAAGTCTCCAGCCTTTTCAGCCTTCTTCAGAGCATCCACTCCATCTCGGCGAGCATTGCGGACAGCGACCTTGATGTTCTCGCCTGTGGCCTTAGCCTTCTTAATGAGCTCCTTACGCCTTTCCTCAGTGAGAGCAGGAATAGGGCAACGGATGACCTCACCATTGTTAGAAGGGGTAAATCCAAGATTGGCATTGATGATTGCCTTCTCGATGACAGGGATCATGCTCTTTTCCCAAGGCTGGATTGCAATTGTCCTTGCGTCAGGAACTGTGACCGAAGCCACCTGAGGAACAGGAGTCGGGGCTCCATAGTAATCCACAGTCACATTGTTGAGAATGGACGGATTTGCCTTTCCTACACGGTAGGTCTTGAGATCTTCCTCAAGGAACAGGACAGAGTCTTCCATTTTGGACTTCACTCCGCTGATGATTTCTTTCGCTTTATCTGTAAGCATAGTGTATTGTGTTAATTGTTATCTTAATAATCTGTCTATTACCAGGTTGACGGCTGCCTGTGAGTCGCTATTCTATATTCCTGGACAAGCTGCTACTTGTGGACAAGCGTTCCGACTTTTTCTCCGTTCACCAGTTTCAGCAGGTTGCCCTCACCGTTCACATCGAAGACGATGATTGGCATATTCCCATCGTTGCAAAGGGCGTAAGCGGTCTGATCGAGAACTTTAAGATGCTTGGCCATCGCCTCATCGAATGTCAGTTCATCATACTTGACAGCGGTAGGATCCTTCTCAGGATCAGCCGTATAGACGCCATCCACACGTGTCCCTTTCAGAACCACATCAGCCTTGATCTCAAGAGCTCTGAGCGCAGCACCGGAATCGGTCGTGAAAAACGGGCTGCCTGTTCCCCCGGCAATGAGGGCTACACCACCCTCCTCCAGCACTTTGACAGCATTGTCACGGTTGTAGTAGCGGACAAGCGGTTCCATTGGAGTCGCGGAGAACACTTCGGCCTTAACCCCCTCATCCTTAATAAACTGACTGAGAGCCAAAGAGTTTATCACCGTTGCCAGCATTCCCATCCTGTCCCCATCAACGCGGTCAAATCCCTTGTCAAGCCCCTGAAGGCCTCTGAATATGTTGCCTCCGCCATTGACAATGGCAATCTGTAGTCCAGCCTTAGCCGCCTGTGCAATTTCCTTTGAATATCTCCGCAGACTCTCAGGATCAAGTCCCTTTCCAACGGACCCGCCCAGACTCTCTCCGCTCAATTTAAGCAAAACTCTCTTGTACATAGTGTCTTCCTGAATCAATTATGGTTAATCAAGACCTTCCCCCATTGACGTTCCCGTCTCACGAAGCCATCTTACTGACAAAGATACAAAAAAAACAAATAAGCAGACATCTATTTAATCGTCAAACAAGTCAGGCACCGGTCATGCTTTTCCTTACATTAATCAAGACATTAAGAAGCTGAATTGTTCACTTTAGGCTTGCGCCAAATCCCTTCGGCAACGGAATCGCCCCTAACTGTCGTTAAACCTCTCCTACACGCCATCTTCGGCAACGGAATCGCACACAACTGTCGTTAAACCTCTCCACCACGCCATCTTCGGCAACGGAATCGCCCGCAACTGTCGTTGAACCTCTCCACCACGCCATCTTCGGCAACGGAATCGCCCGCAACTGTCGTTAAACCTCTCCATCCTGCCATCTTCGGCTACGAAAGCGCACACAACTGTCGTTAAACCTCTCCACCCTGCCATCTTCGGCAATGAAAGCGCACACAACTGTCGTTAAACCTCTCCACCCTGCCATCTTCGGCAATGAAATCGCACACAACTGTCGTTGCGAAGCGCTGAGCACGGAAAGATGGCATGCAGAGTACTGAAAGGCCTATTAGTGTGGCTGACCCCATCTTTCAAGGATAGGGTCAAGCACAGCAATCAGCCTCTGAATGCAATCAGGAGGACGACTCCGTGCTCGTGGTTTGTAAAACGAAAGGCTAGATCGCAAAGGAGCAGGTGCTTCGACAAGCTCAGAAACTGGGCAAAGAGTTTGGTGCCCGATAAAGGACTCCATAACTAGTTGGGGAAGACGCTTCGACAGGGTCAGCGACCATGTGGGCAGAGTGTTGAGAGAGCTTTAGTGGAAGGAAGAGGCCAAAGCCTTATTATGGGGGTATCAACCGAAATATTTCTGTTTTTTATGATTTGAATATGTTTCTTTTCGTTTTTTACGTTTACAATGCCGATCTTGCGGAGGTGT
>CAKUSF010000073.1 GCA_934678915.1 uncultured Bacteroidales bacterium | reverse complement strand
CAAGATTGATTGCCGCGGAGCAAAGAATCCGCAAAGCGAGTTAGGTTATATCGTGCCTGGCTCGCGTTTTTGTTTTCTGTGCGTGAAGTCGATAAAATCACTCACGAGGAACTTGATATTCAAGTGACGGGGTGTGATGACGGCTATCCCACGCACGAGACATCAACGATTAACCATCTGTGCGTAAGAAACTCATTCCAACGCACGGAATAAACTATAAATTATGAAACGAATTTCATACATAGAATCCGAGAGAATGTGCGAAGCGACATTTCTCTGCGGAGGGAGATGGTGGCATCTCTACACTCCGGGAAATCTCACATCCTTATTATTTGCGAATGATGACGACTATCGGTTCGCCATGAACCTAATGGCCAGATGTTTGGCAGAATATCCTGCTCTTGCGATTATAGCTTTTGAGATAATGAGCAATCACATACATCTAGTACTTAGCGGAGACGAACACCTCATCAATGAGTTTTTAGCCACTTACCGAAGAAGACTGAAGCGCTACCTTTCCACGAAGGCCCAAGGTAGGCTTTCCAATCAGTTCCAAATGAGTCTGAAGCCTATAAACGATCTTAAAGCCTTACGAGATGCTATAGTCTATGTGAACCGCAACGGCTATGTAGTTGATCCTTCACACACACCGTTTTCTTACCCTTGGGGCACTGGACGGTACTATTTCAACGATGTTCAAATCGCGAAAAGGTTGTCAGATGTTCCCGACGCAGAAATACGCCGGATGTTCCGGAGCAGGAATCCTCATCTACCTGGAGACTTTCGGGTTATAGATGGATATGTCTCTCCTTTGGAATATTGTGCGGTCAAACTGGGGATGGCTATGTTCCGCAATGCGCATCAATATTTCTATATGGTCAGCAAGAATATCGAGGCCTATGAAAAGTTGGCAGCGGAACTTGATGATGGCGAATTTCTGACTGATTCCGAGTTGTTCTCCCAAGTTATCAAGATTCTGAAGGCCGGCTATGCCGCCAACAGTCTCAAAAATTTAACCACGGCTCAAAAACTAGACTTGGCAAGAAAGCTCAGAAGTGAATACCGATCTTCCAACGGACAGATCAGACGCATCCTCGGTCTCTCGCAGTACGAGGTTGACTCGATGTTTCCTCTAAGCGCCTCCGAAAAACAAACTTTTGCATAAAAAGGAGGTATAATCTTACACTCTCTGGCAATACATTCATTCATAAAATGATAGGCAAAAATCAGACTTATAAGCGTTAGGCTTACCGGCCATAATATGGCGATTAAAAGATGCATATAATTAAGTGCAAGCCTAAGGTGCATCGTTCCGAAAAAAAAGATTGCCCTGAGGTGCACATTACAATTAAAATTCAAGAATTATGAAAAAGATTCTAGAAGTGCTGCAAGACAGCAATGGACAACTGAGATTCAACACGGACATTGATGTAATTAAGAGTCCGCAAACGGCACTTGACGTCACGCAAAGTGCTATGATTTCAATGGTAACGACCCTTTGGGGTGGAAACGAGATGTCAGTCCTAGCTATGATCAGGGCGTTAGCGATAGCGGATCTGTCAGTTAGTGTAAACCAAAACGAGATGATTGAATATTTCAGGCAATCCTCAAAGTCATTGGGTGAAGCATTTCGATTCGCAATGAAAGATGCCAAAAAACAAGGCAGGGTAACAATCTTTCCGCCTAATGTCAACTGTGGGCCAAAAGGGAAAAACTGAATATAATGTCTATGCTCCGTGCGTGGAAACATCGGATCCACGCACGGATGGTTATCAGATGTGGTGCCCGTGAGTGAAACAGGCTCTCATACTCACCAACGTGATTGCAAAAAAATACAGGCATTCATCTATGCAGGTCTGCCACAGAATTATCTTCTTACATCATCTAGCCACCGTACATCACAAGGCCCTCTGGAGTGCCAAATGGTGTTTTTGACACGGTTGGTACACCCGATGATCTTTTGAGGTACAAAGCGATGCTTTGGACACGGTTGGTACACCTGAGGGCCTTTTGGGAGTACCAAATGACGCTTTGGGAGCGGTTGGCACACTTAAGGGATGGACTGTCACTGGAGTTCCTTTATCTGCTTTAGCAGGTTTGTAGTCACCTTGTTGACCGACAGATATCTTGAGCCGGTGACACCGAGAACGAAGACGAAGATTACAGCGGCAAACACGGCATGTTCAAGATTACCGGTCACATCTTCCCAAATTTCATTGAGACAGAAACCTGCCCAAATAACGGAAGCAACAGTTGTAAGGAGTCCTTGCGTCATGTTCTGGTGCTTCCATTCCGTCACAGTCCGAACAGTGTCAACAAGCGAGCCATCAAGAAGTTGACTCCTGATGTCATTCTTATACCGTAGGTAGCTTAAGACAGCCAGAAATATTCCCCAGACAGCGGTAGCACTCATGAAGAGAGCACTGCATTTGTGAAGTGACAGGCACACATAGGCTATGAATGCGACCACCATCAAATCGGCAGCAATCGCGAGAATATTCATAAAACGCTTGTCGGCCAGATTCCGGGCGCTAGATTTGACAGCTGCTTCAAGCATTTCCTTTGAGACGATCTCATCATCGGCCAGATGGCTTTTAAGCACTTGCATTTGGGCTTTCAGAACGTCATATTCGTTTTTTTGTTCCATTGTCAACATAATTCATTCAATTTTAAGAAGTTGATTTGTGTAAAGATTCTCCTAAAGGGCTTCTCCGGCAAACCAAAACAACTAACCGTTAAACTTTTTCAACTGTTCCTTGATACGGACTAGACGGACGGAGACATTTTTGGCGGATATTCCTACGATTTGGCCAATCTCATCGTAGGACAGGTCCTCTAGCCAAAGGAGGACGATGGCGCGGTCGAAAGGTTGCAGACGGTGGATCCGGTCATGAAGCATCCTCATCTGTTTGGAGTCTTCCGTTCCGGAGGTTAGAAGATTCTCCTCCACCGGTACCTTTGTGAAGGATTTCTTCTTGGAGTCCTGTGTGATACAGGTGTTCATGGCTACTCTCCACACCCACCCTTTCTCATCACCTTTGCCCTGAAAAGTGCCAAATCCCTTCCAGAGCCGAACCAGCACCTCCTGCATCAGGTCGTTGGCTTCGTCCTGATCCTCAGAGAACATAAGGCAGACCGAGTAGATGGTCCCCTTGTGTCTTTTCACCAATTCGCCAAAGTCTCGTTCATCAATGTTCATAAAAACAGGTTTACTATAAAGACTGACCGACTACGTGTTTTGCTACAAAATAAATCATAATTTTTGAAATTGCTTTCGATTAGCGATGGCATTCGTGCGCAAAAACAGACCATCAGCTGAAGGTCGTTCGCACACGATAATTTTTCTTTCTTTTAGATTTGTCGTAACTTGCAGTCGAGTATTTTCATAAAAATAATACAATGAGATTCTTCGGAAATATTCTTTGGCTCGTTTTGGGAGGCATGCTGGTGTCCCTCGGCTACTTCATCGCGGGACTTTTCTTCTGCGTGACCATCATCGGCATTCCCTTCGGGTACCAACTGTGGAAGTTTGGGATATTCTCGCTGTGGCCTTTCGGGACGGACATTGTGGACGGCAACAACGCAGGAGGATGCCTCAGCATATTCATGAATGTGCTTTGGATCCTGTTGGGATGGTGGGAAATCGCGGCGACACACCTCGTCTTCGGGCTCATCTGCTGCATCACGATTATCGGCATTCCTTTCGGTCTCCAGCATTTCAAGATGGCGCTGCTTTCCCTCACGCCGTTCGGCAAGACATTCAGAAAAGCGTAGGTGGCACTTTATTATATTCAATGGCAGAATGACAAGCAAGGAGAGAATTGACAAAGAATATGCTTCCCTGTCCGACAAGATCCACTTTGACGAGGAGAGCATTGACAGGACGGACATAGATGAAATTGTGGCCAATGTCGCGCGGATGGCGACTTTGTCACGAAGCGCTGTCGCGGTCTATGACAGCACCCGTCTGGAGCATATTTATGAGTCCCCCGCACACAAGGATCGTTTCAGGGGTGAGGATGGAACGTACAGCGAGATAATCATTCATCCCGAAGACTATGTGGCTGTCATAAAGAATGCGATCTCCGCCATGAAATTCGTGTTCAAAAACAACCCTTCGTGAGTGAAAAACTATGACTTCACGAACGAAGGGGCTCAGGTCACTCGACTCGTGAGCCATACATAGGAATCCACGCACAAAAATCAACAAATATTTGTCAAAAAGCGAGATAGGGTCAGCCCCCTTCCGAGTTCTCAAACACTCCTGCGGGCTTTGAGCAGGTGATTATTAATAAAAGACAACTTACGCGCCACACTGGAGATTGAGCATGTCGGCATAGAAACCGCCTTCCGCAAGCAAGTGTTCAGAGCTGCCTTGTTCGGCTACAGAACCGTTCTTCAAGACCACAATCTTGTCAGCGGATGAGACTGTGCGCATCCTGTGGGCGATGATAAGGACGGTCTTGCCACCGATCAACTTGGAGAGAGACTCCTGGATAAGAGTTTCATTGTCAACGTCAAGGGACGCTGTAGCCTCATCAAGAAGGATAATCGGAGCGTTCTTCAGGAAAGCTCTGGCGATGGAAATCCTCTGGCGTTCTCCTCCGGACAGCCCGCAGCCATTCTCTCCGATGTTGGTCTGCCAACCTTGCGGAAGACGCTCAGCGAATTCATCGCAGTGAGCCATCCGCGCGGCAGCCAGAACCTCCTCGTCACTGGCATCCTTCCGACCGATACGTATGTTCTCTATCACGGTGTTGTTAAACAGGGTCACATCCTGAAACACAATCGAATACATTGACAGCAGAGTCTCAGGATCAACTTTGGAAACGTCCATTCCTCCAACAGTTATCCTACCCTTTGTAGCATCCCAAAAACGAGCAGCGAGTCTGGAGACAGTTGTCTTTCCTCCGCCGGACGGACCGATAAGCGCAGTGACCTCGCCTTGCCTTGCAGTGAACGACACATCCTCCAGAACAGTCTCGGAATCATCATACGAGAAGCCTACATTGTCGAAAGTGATGTCATAGCCGGAGTTGCTGAGCTCTTGGACTCCGTCCTGAATCCGGTGTTCAAGAATCTCGCTCATCCTGTCACACGGAACCTTCATCGCTATGATGGCGGCAAGATTCTCAAGTGATGCGCTGAGCGGGTCATAAAGTCTGGAAGCTACAAGCAGAAACAGGAAGAATGTCAGCACGTTGATGCCTCCGCTGACAAGAAGCGCGGCTCCGGTGAGTGCCACCGTGGCGATTCCCAGACGAAGGACCATCTGGGCTGAGACAACCATTATGGCGTTGCTGATCTCCGAATGTACTGTGCGCCTCTCGACTTCTGAAATCTTTTTGTCCAGACCGGCCAGATAAACCTCAGTGGCATTGTTAGCCCTAAGGTCACGGAGTGTCTCAAGGCATTCTTGGATACCATCAGCGCAGGCCATCTTCGCATCCATAGCCTTTCCGCTCATCCCGTGCTGGATCCTTGACGAGAATCCAACGATGCACAGCGAGACCGGCAGCACCCAGAAAGCGGCTAAAGCCATCCTCCAGTCGATGAAAAACAGTGACAGTCCTACCAACACCGTGGAAATCATAGAACCCACAAAGGCAGGAATAAAGTGAGAGGTACCTTTCTCAATGCGCTCGCAGTCGGACATTATAGTGCTTGTAAGATCCGCGAGATCCTTCTTGCCGTAAAATGAGAGGGGCAACAGACGCAGACGCTCGGCAAGAGTGATTCTTCTGACTCCGCTCTCGACGTAAGTCGCCAAAAAGGTGGAATTGTATTTCCAATATGTGACAATGAATATCAATGAGGCGCAAAGGAATATTCCGGCAATATAGAAGCTCGCATCCAGAGCCACTCCCCCGATCAGGTCACAGACCAGCTTGTAGAGCAACCCAACGGGCAGCATAACCGCAATATCTGAGCAGACGCAGACGGCAAATGCAACGAACAGCTCTTTGGCACCCTTCTCCGAAAGAGCGTACTTATGTTGAAGTTTATTGATTATCTTTTTCATATTTGGCTTAAATGAGTTTCCAATTGATTGAACGGTCATATTCATTCCTCATCCTTTCGTAAAGACCACCGCGCGACATCAGCTCGCTGTGGGTGCCGGACTCCGCCACGGTTCCATCATTTAGGACGAAGATCCTGTCGGCATGCTCCACAGTCTTGAGCCTATGGGCGATCATAATGACGGTGCGGCCTTCACTCATTTTGGCAAAAGCCTTCTGGACACGGCTTTCGTTGTCAGGATCAGCGAACGCTGTGGCCTCATCCAGAATCAGAACGGGAGTGTTCCGCAGCATCACTCTAGCTATAGCAATACGCTGGGTCTCACCACCGGACAGATAGACACCATCGGTTCCGATCACCGTGTCGATTCCCTCTGGGAGTTTGGCGATTATGTCATCGCACTGTGCGTCATGCAGAACCCCAAGCACTTCCTCACGGCTTGCCTCCGGCTTTGCCATCCGCACATTGTCCAGAATGCTTCCCTTGATCAGATGGCTGTCCTGAAAGACAAAAGACACTGTCTCCGTGATCCTGTCCCTGGCAATATCTCGCACATCCACGCCTCCAATCCTTATTATGCCAGTACTGGCATCCCAGAAACGTGACACAAGCGAGGCAAGAGTGGTCTTACCACCTCCTGAAGGGCCTACGAACGCAACGTGCTCACCTGGTCTGATGACCATTGATATTCCTTTGATCACCTCTTTATCCGTCCTTTCGTAGGAGAAGCGCACGTTATCGATCTCAATGGAGTTGTCTTTCGGCTGCTTAGGTACTTTCGGCTCGGAAAGTGGCTTGAGAGCGAAAACCCCGTCAATCTTCTCAAGGGAGTTCCGCACTGTCATGCTCTCCTCAGAGGCAAACATCAATTTATTCAAGGAAATAGTGATAACGGGTGTGATGATTATGTAGTACAACAGATTGAGTAAGAACTCGTTTGTCACACCGTTCCTCGTCATAACAAGGGCGCAGCCGACCAACACGGCAAAGATCGAGTTCACGGCAACCGTGTAGAGCGACATTGGAATCCTCAGACGCTTGGTGTAGGCTACCGACCATTCCCCGTACCTGTCAATCGCCTCTTTGAAATGGTGGAACGAGAAGACCGACTGGCCGAAAACCTTGACGACAGGGATGCCACGGACATATTCAACGACCTCATTTGACATATTGTCGAGGGTCGACTGGTACTCAGCCATGGCTTTTTTAAGAACCGGGCCAGTCATGAATATCAGCATTATCGCATAGGCCACAACGATCGTGGCGATGCACAGCAACCCGATCCTCCAGTCAAATGCAAGCAGCATAATGACCAGCCCCAAGGGAGTCGCCACTCCAAGAGCCTTGTCCGGAAGATGATGTGCGAGAAAAGTCTCTGTCGAGGAACTGCATTCGTTGACAATCTTGCGCAGTTTCCCGCTTCCGATGCTGTCCATAAAACCCTGTGGCAGGGTTGAGATGTGGTGCATCAACCGGGACCGAATGGCCGATGCGATGCGGAACGCGCTGAAATGCGAGCAGATAAGTGCTGATGAATATACCAGGATGGCAGCCACCGCCCAAAGGACCGCTTTCCAACCGTATGTAGCCAGATTGGCAGCCTTTGAAAAATCCGGAGCAACCTCCAACACATCGCGAATCATTATCCAGATGTAAAAGAACGGGACCAGCGTCAGCAACGCGCTGGCAGATGAAAGCACAACGGAGGTGACACTCAACCATTTGTACTTTCCTGCGAACTCGAAGAGTTCTGAAAGGCTTGATTTTTTCCTCATATAATGAACAATTTTAAATTTCGTTCAGAACATAAAAAAACGGAAGCCGTCAGGCTCCCGTCATCATTTTAGACCATCCTTCTATTTCGAACCGAAGATATTCCTGAATTACCCTTTCCGTCTCCCTCTCCGACAGGTCATGGCTCAGCACTTCTTCGAATATGTCAAAAAGCCACACAGATTGGAGGTGTATGAACATCTCCGAGAAATCCAGCCGTAGCTGCGGGTTGGCTTCACGCTGCCGCCTCATCCATTCCTTCACCACAACCGTACTATGATCGGTGAACTCCGATCTATAATTGGACAGAGAGGATTCCTCCGCCTTGAAGAAGAGCAACTTAAGAGTTTTCCGATGACGACGGATCAGAGTCATGTATTCCGTCACGGTCCTGGCGCAATACTGATCGTCCGTCAACATCAGCATACTCATCCCGTCCTCTCCGTGATGGCGCATCAGCATATTTTCCAACGCCTCGACCGCTGGTGCCAGAATATTCCTGAATATCTCATCCTTTCCCCGGAAGTAGTTATAGATGTTGCTGAGCCCAACGCCTGACTCCTTTGAGATGTCCCTCATCGACACACCTGAGAAGCCTTTCTTTTGGAAAAGCTTCTCCGATGTCTCCAGAATGGATCTCCGTATGTTGCCATTAAGTTCTCTCATCGCATCTGACGTTTTCTCACAACAATCGGTACAACAGTGCGCAATAGCGAACACCGTTCGTAATTCAAGACTGCAAAATTACTCTAGCGCTTTTTCTCCGGCAATACCAACATTTTGGTATTGCCACGATAAGGAACGGACCGTTAACGAAGTTCCTTCGTGCGCCAACTCCCAAGTCCCACGCACGAAGTGGCTCAACAGAAGACTCGGTGAGCATAGGAAGCATTATCACGCACGATCTTCATTATACCCGTGAAGCGCTTCCTGTTTGGCAAGCCAGCTAATAGAAGCCTCCTCCTCAAAAAGTAATCCGGGTAATAAAAACCGGAATACGATTAAGCCGGAGGCTGCAATGAGGTACTGATTTTGTTGTGAATTTGCACCGGTGAATATGATGGTGTGGGATGACACGACCCAGCATATTCAGAAACATATTCTATTAACATTCAAGATATGGACAAGGTTATTTTAAGCAACGGTGTTGAGATGCCGCAGATGGGTTACGGGGTTTATCAGGTGAATCCTGAGGAGTGCGAGTGCTGCGTAGCGGATGCGATCAGCGTCGGCTACAGGATGATTGACACGGCTCAGGCGTACCATAACGAGGAAGCCGTGGGACGGGCTTGGACTAAGAGCGGAATCAGCCGTGACGAACTTTTCCTCGTGTCGAAGGTCTTGATCTCGAACTATGGAGACGGACAGACGATGAAGAGCCTCTTCTTCGACCACCTCAGCGGTAACGCAGCCAAGCAGTTTATGGAGTGGAGAGGACTTGTGAAGCCAGCAGAATAAGGAACGGCATATTCAGGAATATATTCATTATGAAAAAGGTAATTGTAATATCCACCAGCCTTCGCGCTGGTTCCAACAGCGATGCGCTCGCTGACAAGTTTATCGAAGGTACCCAGGCAGCTGGTAACGAGGTCGAGAAGATTTCCCTCAAAGACAAACAGATAGCATTCTGCCGGGGATGCCTCGCCTGTCAGAAGCTAGGACGGTGCGTCATAAATGACGATGTAAATGGAATCATGGCAAAGGTGTTGGAGGCCGATGCCGTATGCTGGGCCACACCGGTCTACTACTACGAGATGAGCGGTCAGATGAAAGTGCTTATCGACCGTATGAACGCCATGTACCCTCTCGACTACAAATTCCGGGACGTGTATATGCTCTCGACAGCAGCGGAGGACGATCCAGAGGCTCCGAAGCGTGCCGAGGCAGGTCTGACCGGCTGGATAGACTGCTACCCAAAGAGCCGCCTTGCCGGCACTGTCTTCTGCGG
>CAKUSF010000072.1 GCA_934678915.1 uncultured Bacteroidales bacterium | reverse complement strand
GGAATCATTGGCATGTTATCAAGCTCTGTTTCGTCAATGTCGCTTTTACTTATTCTTTCAAGAAGGTAAGTTGGCGTCCCCGTGTCAAACCAAAAGCTCTTTATTTCTTTATCGGATAGCGCATTAATCAGACTGTACGGATTGTAAATGTCTTCAGAATAATCGCAGAAATGATAGCCATCGTAGTTGCGTATCAGTTGTGCGAGGACTTTATCGGCTGAGGTCTGATGCTTCTCTGCCATCTCTTTTACAGGCTCTTTCATCAGAGTCTCCAACTCCAACTGCGAGATGCCGCAGACCGCTGAATATTCCGGCATCATGGAGATGTTCTTCAGATTATTAAGCTCACTGAATATGCTGAGCTGCGCGAACTTGTTGATTCCCGTGATGAACACGAACCTCAGGTACGGGTCGAGACTCTTGATAGGGCTGTAGAAGTTCCTCATTATCTGCCGCATCGGCACGAGTCTCTCCTTGTCGTTCATCACATCAAGGAGTGGGGCATCATATTCATCAATGATGATGACTGCCTTTTCTCCTGTCTTATCTACCGCCTCCTTTATCAGTCTCTCAAGCCGCGCGTTGACATCATCTCTTGCGATTTCTGGGTCGTTGCCATATTCCCTTTCGTACTCGGTTAGTTTGTAGCCAAGATTCCTGACGAGCTGCTCCTCTGTCATGTGTTTTGCGGTGGACATGTCAAAATGGAACACCGGATGCCTGCACCACTCCTTGTTCATTTCACCGGCCTTAAGCCCCCGAAATAGTCTCTCGTCTCCAGCAAAGTAGCTATGGAACGTTGAGGATATGAGTGACTTTCCGAAGCGACGAGGTCGGCTTAGAAAAACATATCTGTACTTGCACGCTAAGTCTGCGACAAATCCTGTCTTATCGACATAGACATAACCTCCTTCAACGATGTCCCTGAAAGTTTGAATCCCGATAGGGTATTTCATTCCCCTCTCCTCCATATTCCTTTATATTATAGGTGTGACTTCTTTTATTTCTTTTTTTTCAAAGTGCTAGTCCCATCATCCGCTGCCCCTGCCGAAGCGCAGTCCCCATCGGCCGCTGAGCTTGTCGAAGCGCCCTCAAATATAACGAAAATAAGTCAAAAACGCATGCAAAATGTACGTCCGCGCCAAGCGTAAGAAGAATGAATATGCCCGTGAAGAGGAATGTGAAAAGGTTTTACCCGCGAAACAGGGTATTACTCCTAGTAATAAATATGTTTTACGGCACCCAACAAGGGGTACGCACTAACACAACGACAAATATATGGGTTTAATTTTTCATAAACAAGATTTTTGCTAAAGAAATTGCCAAAAAGCGGGCAAAAAAGCATTTGTCACTAGGAGTAACATGTTTAACTTTTTTTATTAACAATTATCCTTTATGAAAAAATTTTTTAGATTGGTTTCGATGTTAGCCGTAGCCGGCCTAACATTCGCGTACACCAGCTGTACGGACTACTCTAAGGACATCGACGAGAACAAGAATCAGATCGATGCCGTAAGTAGCGAGCTGGCGACGGCCAAGCAGCAGATTGAGTCCCTAAAGACGGACGTAAGCAATCTGCAGACTGCCAAAGCTGAGGCCGAGAAGGCGATCAGCGCCCTCCAGACCTCCCTTAAGGACCTTCAGACGAAGCACGATGCTGACGTGAAGGCACTCAAAGCAGAGTACGCTGCTGCTGACGAAGCAGTGAAGGCTGACATCCAGAAGAAGATCGATGATCTTGACACAGCCCACAAAGCTGAGGTCGAGAAGGTCACTAAACTCATCACCTCTCTTCAGGACGATGTAAAAGGTCTTGATGAAAGGGTTAAATCCATCGAGGAGACAGTCAAGACTCTTGCTTCTAAGGAAGAGGTAGCTTCAGCAGTTGATGCTGCAAAGATCTGGGCTCAGACTACTTTCGCCACAAAGGACGAGGTTAAAGAAGTGAGCAAGACCGTTGCATCTCTCAGCCAGACATTCGAGGCAGCCAAGAAGCTCTTTGAGCAGAAGGACTCAACCCTCGCAGCAGAGATCAAGGCACTTGAGACTAAGTTGCAGACTCTCGAAGGCAAACATACCTCTGATGTAGCTGACCTTACCGCTAAAATTGGCGAGGCTAAGACCGCATCTGAGGCCGCTCAGACGACAGCCAGCGAGGCGAAGGCTGCCGCTGCCACTGCTCAGGCAACAGCTGACGAAGCATTGTCTAAAGCAGAGAAGGCTCTCGGAGATGTAGCTGCTCTTAAGGCGGCTTTTGGTGAATATGCTGATTCAGGTAAGCTTGCTGCTAAAATCAAAGTCCTTGAGGCTACCGATTCTGTCAACTTCGCTAAACTTAAAGACCTTTGTGATGAAAAGCTCAATCTCGCTGACTTTGACACTACCTTTACAAATGCCCTTAAGGAGACTCTTGAGGCAGACGGTATCGTAAGCGCTGAAATTGCGAAGCAGATCAATGCTGCCAAGGATGAGCTGAACAAGAAGATTGATGCCCTCAAGACCGAGGTCAACACCAAGTTCAACGCCCTCTTCTCTGTAGCTAAGCAGCTCAAGAGCCTCGTCTTCGTTCCTGAACTCTATGTTGATGGAATTGAGGCTACTGAGTACACCTTTGCTGAATATAATGCTCAGAATGCTGTTAAATCGGGAAAAATAGGTGAATATGAGGAATCCTATAGGGAATATGGCCATGGTCAGAAAGATGTGGTTGCGAAAGTTCCTCATGGTTATTGGATGTATGAGCCTGTTGTGTATGACAACAAGCATGCACTTAAGGGCGAAGCAATTAATTATTACGTAAGCCCAGCTTCTGTTGTTACCTATAAGATGAATCCATCGACTGCAGATGTTACTGCTGCCACTCATCTTGCTTTAATCTCTTACGACAAGGAGTATATCAACACTAAGGGTAGCGATTTGAAGCCTGAAGTTGTTAACTTCGTTGAGGCTAAGGATGGAGAACTCAAGGTTGAATTGACAGCTGAGTCGCTACAGCAGCAGCTCGAAGGTCAGAAATTTGAAGTCGATGGCGAGCGTATCAGCAAGGAAGATGTTATTAAGGATTATGAGAATAAATGGGCCTCAATCTTCGCTCTTCAGGCAACTGTAAAGGGTGGCGAAGGTCAGGACACAACCGTAACCTCAGATTTTGCCCGTCTGTACCTCAGCCCTCTCTTCTTCGATGCCCTTGCTTTCACTTCTGACAAGTATGGCTTGCAAGAGGAAGATGCTGCTGATGTTAAGGAGAAGTACGATTGTGGAACTCAAGACCATATTTATCCTACATTGAGAGAGGCTATTGAGAACGCCCCTTCTGTAGCTATCAGGTACGATGAGAAACTTAATCTCCGTAATATTATCACCACACACTTTACCACAAGAAAGATCAAGCATGGAGATTATCATAAGGTATATCCAGACAACGAATATGGTGTGGATTACTCATTTGAAAGGATTGATTACTATGCTGGTGGGAATGAGACTTCTGAGACACAGCATATCCTTCTGGAAGGCAGTGAGGTTACCCCTTGCGGTGTCACCACTAAGGATGGTACAAGCGATGACAACGCAATTGGAGCTGAAGCCTGGACTTCTGTCGGTAGACGTCCTATCGTCCGTGTTGAAATGAAGATTGACGACAGAATTGTCCTCGTTGGTTTCATCAAGTTCGAGATCGTTAAGCAAACCGCTTACAATGTTGCAGATCCGTTCGAGTGGGAATTCAGATTCCACTGCGGTGGCTATACCAATAAGACAACATGGTCACAGATGGAAAACAATGTCATTAAACTTTCCGGATTGACCAAGGAAGAGTTCTGCAATACTTACGAGATTGAGTCTAGCGGTATAGATCCTGATAAACATTCAGTTGCGCACCAGTACTTCAAGGTCGGTGCTGGTTATGTTAGAGGTGATAAACTTACTGCTGAGCAGATGAAAGCTTTGAAGATTGGCGTGAGATCATTCGGTAGTGTCTGTGAGGTAACTGATGCCGTTCCTGGGACCACAACTGACATCCTTAGTTGGACTATCGGTCTTGATGATCAGTCAAGAATTTATAATCTTGCTAATCATGAGCTGACAATCTATGTAAGATATAAACTCAAGAGTAAGCCTATCACCACTGATTACGAGGGAATCTATGTTCCTCTTACCGCTAAGGTTATCAAGCCAGCTTCTAAGGTAAGCAAGAAACTTGATGAGTACTGGTTCAACGATGGTAAGAATGCCAAGATTAATCTTGAGAAACCTAATGAAAAGGCTTCTAAAGATAATCCTACAGCACCTTGGGAGACCAATATCAATAATGTATGGGAAGGTGGTAAGCCTCAGTTTGCTGAGCTCGATAAGAAGTATCAGAACGGTTCGACTATTGAGTACAAGTATAAGTACTACTTCGCTCCTGAGCAGGAGACATACGAAATCAATGGCCTTTTCTATAAGCTCTCCGTAGATAATACCAATATGTATGATTCAGTCCTTGGCAAGAATGTCAAAGATAAGGTTAAGAATATTGAGGTGCCTACCTATGAGTTGAGTAATAATATTACTGTTGCTTCTAAAGTTAAGGCGAGCATTTACAATAACAATGTCCTCTACTGTACAATTTACGCGAAGGATGATAACAAGTCTCTTTATAAAGATGAGGATGGCAATACTTATGTAAAGAAGATGATTGCTACCCTTAATCAAGAGACTGGTGTCGTTACTTATAATTATGAAGATGGCGCAGATAATGTGGCTAAGTTCCTCCTTAATGCTTATGAGTCCGATCGGACAACTCAGTATGCTGAGGCTGATCTTTATGCCAATATAGGTGTGACAGCTTTCGTTGATGATTGCAACGTTGCGATGCCGCTTAAGGATGCCATCAATCCTTACTATTTCCTTCGCCCGATTAATGTTGATGCGGTTTCTGGAAAGTACTTTGTTGATGGAGCTACCGAGTTACAGGCCGAATCCAATATCGATCTGTTTGAGTTGTTCACATTCAAGGATTGGTATGGTAGAGTGTTCTTCAAGGAGCCTGCCAGCGATGACGATCCAGATTACACATGGCTGTGGCTTTTCAAGTACTATAATATAAAGAATGTCGAGGTTGATTTGGATAATGTTACAACTGACATGTCAGGTGGTGATATTACTAAAACCAAGCTTTCTGAAAAGGCACCTTTTGCTCGGCTTACTCATCTTGATAAGAGTGGTAATAACATTAACTCTGGATTGGATCTGGAGTATAACACTCCTATGACAGATAAGTGGGGAGAGAATCAGTACAAGGGTCTTCGTGAAAAGTTCGGTCATCTCCATTATAGTAACAATACATCAACTACTTCAGGAGATTTCAATATTAGAGTCCCTGTAAGCTTCACATACACTTGGGGCACGATCAACACCACTGTTGACATTCAGGTTAAAGCTACTGCACCTTCTACTAGTCTTTAGTCTAACCCCTATAGCATGAATTTGAGGCGCGTCGGAACTCGATGCGCCTCATTTTGTAAAAGACAATCAATAAGATAATTATGAAACAGATACAGACACTGACAAAGACCCTTACCGTCTTGACTGTCGCTGCGTTTTTCGCACTGCCCCTGTCGTCTTGCGGCACCCGCAGCGGTCGGACAACGGCTCAGAATGAGGGCGAGGAATATCTCTCCTCGCTGACCAAGGCTGACACCGCGTCCCTGCTTTCGATAGCTGACAGCTGCATGACTCTGCTGGCCAATGGTGAGTACGAGAAAGCCCTAGGCGGAGTCGGCTATGTTGACGGTGAGACGATTGAGGTGATGACCCCAGAGATGATCGCGCGCACAGCGATGTCGTTTAAGAACCTTGGCGTCCACGGCTTCGAGCGCTCCAGCATTGAGCTCGTCCTCCCTGACCAGAACACGGTTAGCTACCGCCTAAAGATCGGTGGCCCTTCATCGGTCCCTGAGCCTGTCGAAGGGACCTTCACTTCAGCGGTAGGTGAGCATGGTCGAACCACAAGCGGCCCTTCGGCAAGCTCAGGGACCGCCACTTCGACAAGCTCAGGGACCATCACCCCGACCACCGGCTTCGCCTTCAACGCCTACCGCATCGATGGCCACTGGTACCTAACCCTCAAACAGTAGAGCCACCGCTTCCGTTTGCGAATCACAGCCGCGAAGGATGCTTCTGAAGTGGGTGTAAAGCATTTCGCAGGGCCGACCTTGGTTTTAAAGTAGGGTCAGCCCTGCGATGATGCTTAGAATGATGTCCATGGCACATCTCACGGCCATCTTTTGTATTTCCCTGATTCTACGCTCGCTGAGCCTGTCGAAGCGCAGCCCCAGTCTGTCGCAGAGCCTGCCGAAGCGACCGACCTTTTGGTAGATATCTCCCTATTATTGATTTCCTATAGCCCTGCAGCGAGTTACTCATTATCTGCCGGAGGGAATTGACGACATTCTTTGTCTAAAATGTCGTTCAAAACCGACAATAGGAGAGTTTCGACTACATTTTGCCGCAAAAATGTCGCTCAATCTCTCTACTTTCAGTCGTTCTAAGATTACGTAGGCCGGCACGCCCTCCAATCAACGGTATCCAACGCTAGTTAAAGCATTGCCATCTTCATTCACATATTAACCAATTCTACTAATTCAGCGTTTGAATGCAACTTGTTCAGTGTTACGAAGTGATGGAGAATGTGTGTGACTCTCAGATTATTGACACTTTGTCTTAAGGTTAAATCTCTAAAGGTAAGCGGCTATAATGTTCATTATTAATAATCTATAAAACACATCTGAATACCCTTACGGCTTGTGGCAAGACATTGATCCGCATCATTAAAGTTCCCTAGTGCCCACCATGGCAGTACGGTAAGGATTACTTGCTGTCCACAAGCACAGGAGGATGGCGTGAAAAGGGGTGAGAGGCCGTTTGGTGTGTCTGACCCCCTCTTTTAGGGAGAGGGTCAGGCACAGTACCCCACGTCTGGCGATGGTGAGTGGCACATCAGGGTGCCCATGGTTTGTACAAGCTGTGTGACATCCCGTAGAGTCGGTGCTTCGACAGGCCCAGCGGCCGAGACACACATATTTGTAAAAGGTAATGTGGCATCTCAGAGAGTCGGGTGCTTCGACAGGCTCGGTGACCGACAATAGCCCACATACTTCCGGACTTGATCTGAAATAACGTCTGAAATTTCAGGTGTCTGCACCTTTGATACACCCTCGAAGCATTTTAGATGCACTTTTGACGCAGTTGCCCGCACTGCCGCCAACACAGCTGCCTGCTAGCTTTAGTGATATATTTTGCAGTTTGGAAAAAATGTCGTAATTTAGCATCGCTAATTGTGCAATTAATTCATTAATGTTATGAAACGTATATTTTCTATTGTTGCAAGCTTAGCTCTTGTAGCTTCCCTTTCGGTAGCGAATGCGCAGAAGAAAGACTTTGACCCTTACTGGTTTATGCAGATTCAGGGAGGCGCTGCTCACACTGTAGGAGAGACCTCATTCGGTGATCTCATTTCTCCGTCTGCCGCTGTTTCTCTCGGCTATCAGTTCTCTCCGGTTTTCGGTGCAAGACTCAATGTGAACGGATGGCAGGGTAAAGGTGCCCTTACTGGACCAACCACAGTTTACAAGTACAACTATGTTGAGGGAGGACTTGACCTCATGGCGGACCTCGCTTCCCTCTTCGGTGGCTATAAGTTCGACCGTACTCTCAATCCTTACATCTTTGGTGGAGTCGGCCTGAACTACGGTTTCGGTAATGATGAAGCTAACGACCTTAAGAGCAGATTCCCTGACGGAGCAAAGTACCTTTGGGATGGTGGCAAGGCCATGATCGCTGGAAGAGCTGGTCTCGGTCTTAACATCAGACTCACTGACGCTCTTGCCCTGAACCTTGAAGGCAATTGCAGCTTCATTGACGACCACTTCAACTCTAAGGAAGGCTCTAAGGCTGACTTCCAGATCAAGGCTCTTGCCGGTCTTACTTTCAGCTTCGGTAAAGCAAAGCCAGCTCCAGCTCCGCTGCCAGCACCGGCTCCTGCTCCAGTTGTTAAGCCAGAACCAGAACCGGAACCAGAACCAGAACCAGTTGCAGTTGTTCCTGCTTTCGAGTCACTTACCCGCAATGTCCTCTTTATCATCAACAAGTGGGACATCCGTGATAGCGAGCAGCTTAAGATTGATGAGGTTGTTGAGGCTCTCAAGGCTAACCCTGACACCAAGGTTCGCGTCTCAGGTTACGCTGACAAGGCCACCGGTACCGCCAAGAGAAACAAGTTCCTCTCACAGAAGAGAGCCGAGGTTGTCTCTGAGGCCATCATCAATGCTGGCATCGACAAGGATAGGATCATCACTGAGTACTTCGGTGACACCGTCAATCCTTTCGAGACTCCTGAGGAGAATCGTGTTGCTGTCTGCCTCGTTAAATAATTGTGGCGCGGTAATTGAAGATACCTATAAAGGCTGGGTTTCAAACCCCGGCCTTTTTTTGAGAATAAAATCAGTTAGTTAATAATTACTATTTATTATGAGAATTGTACGTGTTACAGGCAGGGAAATCCTTGATTCCAGAGGAAACCCTACAATTGAGTGTGAAGTTGAACTCGAATCAGGCATTATCGGTGTCGCTTCCGTTCCATCTGGTGCTTCTACCGGTGAGAACGAGGCTCTTGAGCTCCGTGATGGCGATCCTAAGCGCTACGGTGGAAAGGGCGTTCTCAAGGCTGTTGCCAACATCAACGAGAAGATCGCCCCAGAAATCATCGGTATGTCTTGCCTTGAGCAGAGGGCTATCGATCAGGCAATGATTAAGCTCGATGGCACCGCAACAAAGAGCAATCTTGGTGCTAATGCCATCCTTGGCGTTTCCCTCGCAGTCGCTCACGCTGCCGCCAACTATCTTGACATTCCTCTTTACCGTTACATCGGTGGAACTAACGGCCATGTCCTTCCTGTTCCTATGATGAACATCATCAACGGTGGTGCTCACTCAGACGCTCCTATCGCTTTCCAGGAGTTCATGATTCGTCCTGTAGGTGCCAAGAGCATCGCTGAGGGCGTAAGAATGGGCGCTGAGGTGTTCCATGCCCTTCAGAAGGTTCTTAAGGGACGCGGACTTTCAACCGCAGTTGGTGACGAAGGTGGTTTCGCTCCTGCTCTTAACGGCATCAATGACGCTCTTGACTGCATCATGCAGGCTATCGAGAAGGCTGGCTACAAGCCAGGTGCTGACGTTACCATCGCAATGGACTGCGCTGCTTCTGAGTTCTGCTTCAAAGAGGGCGACAAGTTCTTCTACGACTACAAACAGCTCAAGACCGGTCTTGCAAAGGATCCAGAGGGAAAGAAACTCTCTACCGAGGAGCAGATCGCTTACCTTGAGGAACTCATCACCAAGTACCCTATCGACTCCATCGAGGACGGCCTCAGCGAGGAAGACTGGGAAGGCTGGGTTAAGCTCACCGCTGCTATCGGTGGCAAGTGCCAGCTCGTAGGTGACGACCTCTTCGTTACCAACACCAAGTACCTTGAGAAGGGTATCAAAATGGGCGCTGGAAACTCTATCCTCATCAAGGTTAACCAGATTGGTTCCCTGACCGAGACTCTCGATGCTATTGAGATGGCTCACCGTCATGGCTACACCACAGTCACCTCTCACCGTTCAGGCGAGACCGAGGACACCACAATTGCTGACATCGCTGTTGCTACCAACAGTGGCCAGATCAAGACCGGTTCCCTCAGCCGCACCGACCGTATCGCCAAGTACAACCGTCTCATGAAGATCGAGATCGAGCTCGGCGAGACCGCACAGTATGGCTACAAGAAGCTCAAATAATT
>CAKUSF010000071.1 GCA_934678915.1 uncultured Bacteroidales bacterium | reverse complement strand
GTTCCTCTGAAGGCAAAACTCCGCCTTTCGTGCACAGATCCTGAGCACGAGGACTTTGACACAAGAGTCCAGGATGTTTACCTCGGCAACATTCCTTACATGACGCCGGCTGGTACATTCATAATCAATGGATCAGAAAGAATCATAGTGTCTCAGCTGCATCGCTCACCTGGTGTATTCTTCGACCAGAGCATGCACGCGAACGGAACGAAGCTATATTCAGCCAGAATTATCCCGTTCAAAGGGTCTTGGATTGAATTTGCAACAGACATCAACAATGTGATGTACGCCTACATTGATCGTAAGAAGAAGTTGCCTGTGACAACCCTTCTGCGCGCAATAGGCTTCAATTCCGACAAAGACATAATAGACATATTCGGTCTCGCAGATGAAATCGAAGTCACACCTGAAAACCTTGAGCAGAACAAAGGACGCAAACTTGCAGCTAAGGTTCTGAAAACATGGACTGAGGACTTCGAGGACGAGGACACCGGTGAAGTAATCCCAATCGAGAGGACAATTCCAATCGTAGAAAGAGGTGAAATTCTAGACGATGACACTATCGCTAAGATTTCCGACACGGATGTCAAATCCATCCTTCTTCAAAAGGACGAGGCTAATTCAAATGAATATGCAATCATATTCAACACTCTCCAGAAAGATCCGACCAACACAGAAATTGAAGCTGTCAATTACATCTACAAACAGCTAAGAAACTCAGAACCACCTGATGAGGCAACAGCAAGAGATGTGATCGACAAGCTCTTCTTCTCTGAAAAAAGATATGATCTTGGAGTAGTAGGAAGGTTCCGTCTCAACAAGAAACTTGGGCTTACAACTGAACCGGAAGTCAGAGTTCTGACGAACACTGACATAATCGAGATCATCAAGTATCTCATCCAGCTGATAAACTCAAAGGCTACTGTTGATGACATAGACCACTTGAGCAATAGGCGTGTCCGCACAGTCGGTGAACAACTTGCTAACCAGTTCAGCGTCGGCCTGTCCAGAATGGCCAGGACAATCCGCGAAAGAATGAACGTTCGTGACAGCGAGCAATTCAATCCTATTGATTTGATCAATGCGAAGACATTGTCTTCTGTCATCAACTCATTCTTCGGAACCAGCCAGTTGTCTCAGTTCATGGACCAGACTAACCCTCTGGCTGAGATCACTCACAAGCGCCGTCTTTCAGCCCTCGGACCTGGAGGTCTGTCAAGAGACAGAGCAGGATTCGAGGTACGAGACGTGCACTACACACATTACGGTCGTCTCTGCCCTATTGAGTCACCGGAAGGTCCAAACATCGGTCTTATTTCATCACTCTGCGTCTATGCAAGAATCAACCAGTTGGGATTCATTGAGACCCCGTACCGCGAAGTACATGACGGAAAAGTGGACCTCTCAGACAAGGGCTGGCACTACATGACCGCAGAAGAGGAAGAAAACAAATTGGTCTCCCTCGCTAAAGTAAAGATGGAAGATGACGGTACCATAAAGGAAGACAGAATCCAGTGCCGTCTTGAAGCCGACTTCCCTGTGGTTTCCAAAGAGCAGGTTGACTACATGGATGTGGCACCGAACCAGATGGCTTCCGTGGCCGCTTCCTTGATTCCATTCTTGGAGCACGATGATGCCCACCGTGCATTGATGGGAGCGAACATGATGCGTCAGGCAGTTCCACTTCTCCGACCAGAATCCCCTATCGTAGGAACCGGCCTGGAGGAAAGAGTATGTCTTGACTCTAGAACTCAATATGTCGCAGAACGCGAAGGTGAAGTGACCTACGTGGATGCAAAAGAGATCAGAATCCGCTACGAAAGGACAGACGATGAGAAATTCGTCTCTTTCGCACCGGAAGAGACAGTGTACACCCTTCCAATCTACCGCAGGACCAACCAAAGCACCACAATCACCCTTAAACCTATTGTACGCAAGGGTCAAAAAGTTGTTGCCGGCCAAGTACTCACAGAAGGCTATGCGACACAGAACGGTGAATTGGCACTCGGTAGGAATCTAAAGGTAGCGTTCATGCCTTGGAAAGGTTACAACTACGAGGACGCCATCGTACTTTCAGAAGAGATGGTTAAGTGGGATATTCTTACATCAGTGCATGTTGATGAATATCTTACCGAAGTTCGAGAGACGAAACGAGGCATGGAGGAACTAACCTCCGACATTCCTAATGTCAGCGAGGACGCAACAAAAGATTTGGACAAGCAGGGTATCATCAGAATTGGTGCACACATCGAGCCGGGTGACATAATGATTGGTAAGATCACACCTAAGGGCGAAAGCGACCCATCACCAGAAGAAAAACTGCTCAAGGCAATCTTCGGAGACAAGGCCGGTGACGTGAAAGATGCATCCCTGAAAGCAAATCCTTCTCTAAGCGGAACGGTCATAAAGACAGCACTTTACGCTAAGGCTGCAAAAGAAGGAAACAGAAGGGCAGCTAAAACAGACCAAAAGGCGCGTCTGGATCTTATTCAAGAAGATTTCGACAAAAAAGCAGCCAAACTCTACGCAGATTTCTTCAAGAGGCTTTCTGTGCTCACCAAAGGAAAGAAGAGCGCTGGAATCAGCGATCTCTATGATGTAGAGATTATAGCGAAAGGTAAAGAAATCACTACTGAGAAACTCAAGAGCATCGATTTCCAAAACATCAACTCTAGCAATTGGACGACAGAAGAAAACACTAATCTTCTCATCCAGGAACTTATCAACAACTACTGCCTGACCTACAAGGTCGCAGAAGCTGAATGCAAGAGGCAGATGGACAAGATCAAAGTGGGTGATGAACTTCCTAATGGAGTGATGCAGCTCGCGAAGGTCTATATTGCTAAGAAGAGGAAGATCACAGTAGGTGACAAGATGGCAGGTCGTCATGGTAACAAAGGTATCGTAGCCAAGATCGTCCGTCAGGAGGACATGCCGTTCCTTGAGGACGGAACTCCTGTGGACATCGTACTGAACCCTCTTGGTGTGCCATCACGAATGAACCTCGGTCAGATCTACGAAACTGTTCTTGGATGGGCAGGTGCTAGACTTGGACTGAAATTCAGTACTCCGATTTTCGATGGTGCTACTATTGAAGAGATTTGTGACTATACCGACAAAGCAGGTGTACCAAGATACGGTAAGACTCGTCTAAGAGATGGAGGAACCGGAGACTGGTTCGATCAGCCAGCGACAGTGGGAGTAATCTACATGATTAAACTCGGCCACATGGTTGACGACAAGATGCACGCTCGTTCAATTGGTCCATATTCACTCATCACTCAGCAGCCTCTTGGAGGTAAGGCACAGTTCGGAGGTCAGAGATTCGGAGAGATGGAGGTTTGGGCTCTCGAAGCATTCGGAGCTGCAAACGCCCTTCAGGAGATTCTTACGGTCAAGTCCGATGATGTGACTGGACGTTCAAAGACTTACGAAGCCATCGTTAAGGGAGATCCGATGCCGAACCCTGGCATACCGGAATCACTCAACGTTCTGCTCCACGAACTCAGAGGACTGGGTCTCAAGGTGACATTGGAATAATTTTCATGAATATTGACATTCAAGAATATGCCTACTTTCAATAATAAAGAAAACAAGGTAAAGAGCAACTTCTCGACAATCAGCATCTCGCTTGCTTCGCCAGAAGACATCTCTGCGAGATCCTGCGGTGAGGTTCTGAAACCGGAGACGGTCAACTACAGAACCTATAAGCCAGAAAGAGATGGACTCTTCTGCGAAAAGATCTTCGGGCCTACCAAAGACTACGAATGCTATTGCGGTAAGTACAAGAGAATCCGTTACCGTGGAATCGTCTGCGACAGGTGCGGAGTAGAAGTGACAGAAAAGAAAGTCCGCAGGGAAAGGATGGGACACATCTCCCTTACCGTACCTGTTGCACACATCTGGTACTTCAAATCAGCTCCTAACAAGATTTCAGCCCTTCTTGGTCTGCCAGCAAAGAAGCTTGAGTCAGTGATTTACTACGAAAAATACATCGTTGTAAACCCAGGAGAAAGTGGCCTTGAGAAAATGGACCTTCTCTCCGAGGACGAGTACCTTGATGTACTCGCAAGGCTTCCAGAAAATGACAATCTCACTTTTGACGATCCAAGGAAGTTCGTTGCAAAAATGGGAGCGGAAGGCATCTACGATCTTCTCAAAGAGACAGACGTAGAGGGCTTGTCAAAAGAGCTTCGCGTTAAGATGCTCAATGAGACATCGCAGCAAAGAAAGGCTGAGCACCTCAAGAGACTAAGCGTGGTTAAATGGTTCATGGAGTCAAGGAACATCAATCGTCCAGAATGGATGATTATGAAAGTCATTCCTGTCATCCCACCAGATCTTCGCCCACTTGTTCCACTTGATGGTGGACGCTTCGCTACCACTGATCTTAACGACCTCTATAGAAGGGTAATCATAAGGAACAACCGTCTGAAGAAACTGATAGAGATCAAAGCACCTGAGGTAATTCTCAGAAACGAGAAGCGCATGCTTCAGGAAGCGGTTGACTCACTGTTCGACAACTCGAAAAAGTCGAGTGCAGTGAAGAGCGAGTCCAACAGAGCTCTCAAATCACTCTCAGATTCCCTTAAAGGAAAGCAGGGTCGATTCCGTCAAAACCTTCTCGGTAAACGTGTCGATTATTCAGCACGTTCTGTAATCGTTGTCGGACCTGAACTGAACATGCACGAGTGCGGTCTGCCTAAGTTCATGGCTGCCGAGCTCTACAAACCGTTCATCATCCGCAAACTCATCGAGAGAGGTATCGTCAAGACTGTAAAATCAGCCAAGAAGATAGTAGATAGGAAAGATCCTGTGATTTGGGACATCCTCGAAAACGTGATGAAGGGCCATCCGGTTCTTCTGAACCGTGCACCTACTCTTCACAGGCTCGGTATTCAGGCTTTCCAGCCACGAATGATTGAAGGAAAAGCTATCCAGCTTCACCCTCTTGCATGTACGGCCTTCAACGCTGACTTCGATGGAGACCAGATGGCTGTCCACCTTCCACTTGGCAATGCAGCCGTGATGGAAGCGCAACTTCTCATGCTCGGCTCTCAGAATATTCTTAACCCAGCCAACGGTACCCCTATCACTGTACCTTCTCAGGACATGGTGCTTGGTCTGTACTACATCACCAAGATAAGACCGGGTGCTAAGGGTCAGGGTATGAATTTCTATGGACCGGAAGAGGTAATCGTAGCTTACAACGAGAAGGCAATTGACATGCATGCCGAGATAGGTGTTAGGCTGCCAGTTGACAAACAAGACCTTAGCAAAGGCTACGAAATCAAGAAGACCACAGCAGGTAGAATCATTGTCAATCAGTTCGTTCCGGAAGAAGTGCCTTACGTCAATGAAGTACTCGGAAAGAAAGCCCTAAGAAAGATCATCACAGAAGTGATCAAGAGCACTGGTGTCACAAGAACTGCACATTTCCTAGATGACATCAAGAATCTTGGTTATGATCAGGCATTTAGGGCTGGAATCTCATTTAATCTGGGTGACGTGATCATCCCTGCGGAAAAGGCAAGTCTCATTGAGCAGGGTTACAAACAGGTAGAGGAAGTCAAGAACAACTATGCGATGGGCTTCATCACCAACAACGAACGCTACAACAAAGTTATTGACCTTTGGACGTCAATTGACAACAAGCTCACTAACATCGTTGAAAAGCAGATTTCTGCTGACCAGCAGGGATTCAATCCTGTCTACATGATGTTGGATTCCGGAGCCCGTGGTTCAACCCAGCAGATCAAACAGCTCTGCGGTATGCGTGGTCTTATGGCCAAGCCTCAGAAATCCGGAGCAGCAGGAGCGGAGATCATTGAGAACCCTATCATCTCCAACCTTAAGGAAGGAATGACGGTGCTTGAGTACTTCATCTCCACCCACGGTGCACGTAAGGGATTGGCCGACACCGCCCTCAAGACCGCTGACGCAGGTTATCTTACCCGCCGACTCGTTGACGTGTCACACGACGTTATCATCACTGAGGAAGACTGCGGTACGCTCAGAGGACTTATCGCTACAGCGATTAAGAACAAGGACGAGATTGTAGAGTCGCTCGGTGAGAGGATTCTCGGACGTACATCCGTCCATGACATATTCAACCCTCTCACAGGTGAACTGATCATAAAGGCTGGAGAGGAAATACGTGAGGCCACTGCCAATCTGATTGACCATCTGCCTATTGAGCAGGTAGAGATTCGTTCCGTACTCACTTGCGAGTCACGTAAGGGTGTCTGCGCGAAATGCTACGGACGTAACCTCGCTACCAGCAGGATGGTAGAGAAGGGTGAGGTTGTTGGTGTCATCGCAGCCCAATCTATTGGTGAGCCTGGTACCCAGCTGACTCTTCGTACTTTCCACGTCGGTGGTACAGCATCCAGCACGGCCGCTGATTCCTCAATTGTCGCCAAGTACAATGGTAAGCTTGTCTTCGAGGAACTCAGGACAATCCAGAAAGTCGGTGACGATGGAGTGGCTCAGGACATTGTTGTCAGCCGTATGACCGAGGTCAGCATCATTGACGAGAACACGGGAATCACCTATTCTCATTACGATGTACCTTATGGTTCCAAACTGTACTTCAAGGACGGAGACACGATCAAGAACGGAGACCTGCTTTGCGAATGGGATCCTTACAACGCAATCACGATTGTGGAATCCGCTGGTAAGGTCAAGTTTGACAACCTCACAGAAGGTGTTACCTATCGTGAAGAGGCAGCTGATGAGTTTGCTGTCAACAAGGACAAGGTCATCATCGAGTCTAGGGACAAGACAAAGAACCCTTCAATCCTCATCCTTGACGAAGAGGGCAACCAAATCAGACAGTACAACCTGCCTGTAGGTGCACACCTCATTGCCAACGATGGAGACAAGGTCAATGTCGGAGACGTGATCATCAAGATTCCACGTGCTATCGGTAAGTCAAGCGACATCACGGGAGGTCTTCCAAGAGTTACCGAACTCTTCGAGGCCAGAACACCGTCAGCCCCTGCAATCCTTGCCGAAATCAACGGAGAGGTGCTCATGGGCAAGGTCAAGAGAGGTAACCGTGAGATCATTGTCAAGAACAAATCTGGAATCGAGAAGCACTATCTCGTTCCTCTTACCAAGCAGATTTTGGTTCAGGAGAACGACTACGTCAAGGCCGGCACAAGGCTTTCAGACGGAGGAATCTCCCCTACCGACATCCTCAACATCCTCGGACCTGTCAAGGCTCAAGACTACATTGTCAATGAGGTTCAGGCTGTCTATCGTCTGCAAGGTGTGAAGATCAACGACAAGCACTTTGAGATTATCGTCCGCCAGATGATGCGCAAGGTTCAGATTACCAATCCTGGCGATACTGAGTTCCTGCAGGAAGAACTGGTTGACAAATGGGATTTCATGGATGCCAACGACAACATATTCGGAAAATATTTTGTCCTTGACGCTGGAGATTCCCAGAAGTACATGCAGGGTGACATCATTGACGCCCGTGACATGAGGAATGAAAACTCATCCCTCGAAAGGCAGAACAGAAAACTGATGTCTGTCCGCGAGGCCAATCCTGCCACCGCGAAGCTTGTACTTCAAGGTATCACAAGAGCGGCCCTTAGGACCAACAGCTTCATCTCAGCCGCATCCTTCCAGGAGACAACCAAGGTACTCAGCGAGGCTGCAATCAGGGCACGCGTCGATCACCTTGAGGGCCTTAAGGAGAACGTCATCTGCGGTCACTTAATCCCAGCCGGTACTGGTCAGAAGGAGTTCCAAGACATCATCGTTGGTCGCAAAGACGAGTACGAACAGGAAATGAACGAACTCTAACAGAGTTTATTCAATGAATATGAAAGGCCGGCTGCGGAATTAATCTGCAGTCGGTTTTTCGTTGTTGTCTGCAAGCGAATTAGCAGCTGTCACGGACGATCAGGGTTGGGGCGATAAGGCGCTGGACAGGGGGAATGTCTTGGGGCTTGTTCTCAATTACGTCAATCAAGGTTTGGGATGCGAGGCGACCGATCTCGGAGAGGGGCTGTTCGATGCGGGTGATGGCGGGATCGAGGAAGTCAAGGAAGCCGTTGTTGTCAAACGAAATTATCCCAACCTGCTCAGGAACCTTGACACCAAGTTCGCGGAAAGCTCGGATGGCTCCAAGCAGGATGGTTGATGAATATGCGAACACAGCGTCAAAGGCTTCACCTCTACTGAATATTCTCTTGACCTGATCGTAGCCGTTCTCAACAGAGAAAGCGTCACCTACGATGGCATATTCAATGTTCTTGTCACTATGGGCCGCTATCGCGTCCTTGAATCCCCTGACGCGCTCCATTGAAGGGGTAGAGTCCTCAACACCTTGAATTGAGAGGATGTTGTGGTAGCCACGGCCTATGAGATATTCCGTTGCCATGTAGCCTCCAACGTAGTTGTCCGTGCAGATGTAAGGCAAATTAGTGTCCTCATAGTAACGGTCGATCAAAACTGTAGGAATGCTGCCTGTGATTGCATCCGTAATTTCCGATGGATTACCGACTGGCACTGCTATTATGCCGTCAACGCTTCTGGAACGGAACATCTGAAGCGAACTTTCAAAATCTTTTTGGTTCTCCAAAGAGTCAGCCAATAATGTGTGATAGCCGGCAAGCTTCAAATTCTCAATCACGGTACTTGCCAATGTGGCGAAAAATGGGTTGTCAATGCCTGGCACCGTAAGTCCAATCGTGTAGGTACGGCTGGTCCTGAGCCCTTGAGCAAGCAGATTCGGAGTGTAGTTTACTCTTTTAGCCTCAGCCTTTATGATGTCAATCGCCTTTTGGCTAATCCTCGATCTCTGCGCTTTACCGGAAAGGACTCTGGAAACAGTAGAGACAGAATAACCTGTCTGCTCGGATATGGATTGGATAGTGTTTTTGCGCATAATTAATGTCTGTGTAGCGGCAAAGATAGGCATTTTTAGCCGAAGCAACTGTTATGTGAAGGAGAATTATGGAATATTTAATCAATCCTCTTCGCTGTAATCTTCTTAGGAGAATCTCTCACATGGAAAACGGTGGTCGGCTGCATCCTGCTGCTTGCGGGAAGTCTGGTGATGACACATTAACTAGTTTGTCCGGCAAAACATATTATCACCGGAGAAACGACTTACATCTAACAAGTTGTCCGGTGAAACTTATTTTCACCGGACAAATACCATGCTCGATTTAATTGAGGGCTATCTGGCAGCGACCTTGCCTAGGAAGCACTGGATGGTGTTTTCCATGAGGCAACAGATGGTCATTGGGCCGACGCCACCGGGGACAGGGGTGATTACGGAGGCTTTTGGCTCTACGGAGGCGAAGTCAACGTCACCACAGAGTTTTCCGTTTTCGTCAAGATCCATTCCCACGTCGATCACTGCGGCACCTTCCTTGACCATGTCACCGGTCACAAATTTTGCGCGACCTATGGCTACGACAAGGATGTCGGCCTGCCTTGTAATCTCAGGAAGATTCTTAGTCTTTGAATGACAAATTGTTACTGTGGCGTTTCTGTCAAGCAGAAGCTTGGTGATCGGAAGACCGACAATCTGGCTGCGGCCGATCACAACGGCGTTCTTGCCGGCGATTTCGTAATTGGCATCCTCAAGGAGCCTGATGATGCCCATCGGGGTGCAAGGGACAACGCAGGATGAGTTCGGTCTCTTCTGCCAAAGGGCGGCTGTGTTCAGAGGGTGAAAACCGTCCACATCCTTGGACTGGGCGATGGCCTCGATCACCTTCGGCTCACTGATCTGCTTCGGAAGAGGAAGCTGGACAAGGATACCATCAACGGTGTCGTCAGCGTTGAGTTCAGCGATCTTGTCAAGAAGTTCCTGCTCCGGTGTGTCAGCGGGCATCCTGACGGTGGTGTTTTTGATTCCCACGACATCACATGCCTTGGCTTTGTTTCTTACGTAGGTCTGGCTGCCGGGATC
>CAKUSF010000070.1 GCA_934678915.1 uncultured Bacteroidales bacterium | reverse complement strand
GTTCTCGCCGAGAGGATGAAAGGCATCTCGACGTTCGGCAAGGCGGCGGAGCTGACGGCGCACAATGCGTTCGTGCGTATCAATACCAATAGGGCGCTCGCAGGGATGCCGGCACTGGAGACGGCTCCGGTCTATACATCGGATGTTCCGGAGGTGGACTATGACGACTTCTGGGTGACTCCGGACAGGATCATATTCGTGGGTCTGAACCAGCCATCGGAGCATCACAGGCTTGTGGTGAAGATGTCGCAGACTACAAGCACGGGCGTTTCTTCCGGCTGGAACGGCATCATCGCTCCTGCGTTCTCTCCCGACTGGGGAGACGCGGACATCACCGAGGCATACATTGACAGGATTGGGTTAGCACCGGTTGTGGGGCAGAAGTATTTCCTGTCGTTCTGGTGGATGGACACGGAGACGGGATTTACGGGCGAGTCGATGGCGGTCTCAACGATATGCGGCGAGCTGTCGAACGTGAACAAGGAGATATACAAGGTTCGTCCACGAATGAACTTCTCCGATGCGGTTTCGGATGCGACCTCTCCGTTCAAGGATATGAAGTGGGAACTTTCTGGGAGTCCTGTTATGGTGACGGCTTCCGGAGAATACGGATTCTTAGGCAACGGGGCCTATATGTACATTGACTTCAACGATGAGATTTTCCCTCGTAATGAAGTGGATTGCTTCCTCATGGGAAGAGGTCTCGGCAAATGCAAGTACGAGATAGCGTGCGTCGAGCACTCTGTCAAGCCGCTTGTAGGCAGGGACGGATATGGGAGGCGCATCGCTGTATCGAGGCGAGGCGGTCAGTATCTGATGGAGTTCGAGGTGTTCGGGACGGCGGCGGAAGTGGCGGTAAATGTAATCAGGGGATGACGGATATGAAAGCATTGGCAAACAATTTCGGGACGGAAGGGATTGAGTTCCGCTGCTGGCAGGAAAAAGGACTGGTGATTCTCAACGGTGTGGTCGGTATAGACACGGACAATGAGAAATACAAGGCCGCCGAGGTTCTGGAGATAACGGTTCCGGACTTGAGCGTCAGCCGGAGTGCGGTGACTGCCGTGTTCCTGCGGTCGTCAAAGGCTGACGGTGCGAGCACGATTGTGAAGTCCTGGATTCGGGATTCGCGGACTGTTTGCGTGGAGAAGTTGTCGGAGTTTGACGGGTTCAGGCCGCTTACGCTATATTTCGCTTCGGCCTATGTCACGCTCGGACAGAGGATGGACTGCCCTCTGAACACAGTCCTTAGGCCGTCAATCGTGAACGGAGCTAGCGGTAGTCAGTCGACCACAGACACGAAGGCCGTAGTCACCGACAACTGGTGCTACCTGTACATCTGTTTCGACAAGTTCGCTGGGGAGAACTATCAAGATGCTTTCGAGTGCACGCTGGAGGGGCTGCTGAAAGACATCGACATAACATTTCCCGTCGTGACTGCGAGCGCCTATTCCTACACGTTCGGTACTCCGACCTCGGTCTGCCGGCTCAAGGGGAAGACGCTTTTCTGCGATGGACGTTTGGCGTTCGGCGAGGGTGCCAATCAGGGGGACTTCATCAATATATTCATTGTCCGAAACGGGACTGATTCCATAGTCAATAAGAACGATTTGGGCGTGGATTCTTTCTCTGAAAATATCAACCGATAATATCAATACCATTGTTCAACCATTTTAATATCATTTCATTATGAAGTATATTCCATCAATCGCCTTCGAGGAGATGTCAGGCTCGGCGAAGGGCGTGACCGCGGCGAAAGTCCGCGGACGCAAGTACATCCGCAACCGTGGCTACGGCGGCGGTTTCAAGACGGCTGCCCAGTCTTCCGTCAAGGCAATCTTCAAGCAGCTCTCGCAGGGCTGGAAAGGACTCACCAATGCCCAAATCCTTGCATGGAACGCATTGGCGAACACGCAGAAGGGCAAGTCCGTTCTCGGAACTTCGAGCAAGATTTCCGGTGCCAACCTCTATTCAAGACTGAACTTCTGGATCGTCAAGGCAGGCGGTGCCGCGCTCGCTACTCCGCCGGTGCTTACGGGTGTCGATGCGCCTTGCGAGGCAGACCTTTCGCTCACGGCTGCGAACTTCCATTTCCAGTTGCCTGACCCGCCTGCTGAGAGGGATGACCTCAGGCTTGTCATTATGGCTTCGGCTCCGCAGAGCAAGGGCGTGACCAGGGCCTACAGCAAGGCCGTGAGCATCGGTGCTCCGAGAGCCATCGTCGATGACCAGATTGACATCCTTGCCGACTACAAGGCCGTACACGGGGAGGTCACCGCAGCGGCCCCGAAGGTGTTCCTGAAGTATTTCTTCATCAACATCAAGACGGGCGAGAAGTCCGGCGAGATGCTCGGCGAGATTTCGCTGTAGACGTTCTGTTAATCATCGCCCCGTCACTTGGATTGTCGTCAGGAATGGCGGACTCCAGTGGCGGGGCTTTGTTAAAATCAAATCATTATGACAGCATCAGTTAAAGCATACGAACTCATCAAAAGATTTGAGGGACTAAGGCTGGAAGCATATCACTGCCCTGCCAGTGTCCTAACGATTGGTTATGGGCACACAAAGGACGTCCGGCCAGGATTGAGGATAAACGCCGAGAAAGCCAACGCACTTCTGAAATCAGATATTGAGCTCATAGAATCTCAGTTGAATGCTTTGGGTTTGAAACTGACGCAAAATCAATATGATGCTCTCGTGTCATTCATCTTCAATGTCGGTTTCAACAACTTCAGGCAATCAACCTTATTGGCAAAAATCCGCATCAATCCAGACGACAACTCAATTATGGATGAGTTCATGCGGTGGGTATATGCAGGAGGAAAGGTTCTTATCGGGCTTCAAAGACGGAGGCTTGCTGAGATGAAGTTATATTTCTCATTTAATTAGACTATTTCAAATGATTACATCTGATATACTTAATTTCATAGGCACCACCATATTGCCAATAATTACTGCTGGCATAGGATGGTTGTTCGGCAGGCGAAAACGGAAGAATGACTTTCTTCAGGATCTTCAAGCTTCAATCAATCTTCTGTCAGCGGAGAACAAACGATTGTTGGAAGAAATCACCAACGCTAATGCTGAAATTGTGACCGTCAGAAAGGAAAACGAGGAACTGAAGGCTTCCGTCGATAGGCTTTGTGCAGAGAACTCGCAACTGAAAGATGAGATAAGGCAACTAAGAGAACAGGTCGCAAAGGAAAGAAGATAACCGAACTCGAAAGCAATGAAACGAATCGTTATACCGATAGTGGCTTTGGAAACCTTTTGTGGTTGCTGTCCAAAGTTATATCCTCACAAGACAGAAAACACAGAGCATCTTGTCACAGTAACTGAAACCATAAAAGACACCATCATTCAGGTTCAGCCAGACTCTTCCATCATTCAGGCGTTGATTAGATGTGATTCGACCGGCCAAGCACGGTTGGAGGAGATTCGCACGCTCAAAGAATCAGCAAGAGTCCAGCAAACATTGGCACTGAATGACAACAAGCTCACGGCAAAAGCAGTCGTGGATTCGATGGAAATCTTCCTGACCTACAAAGAGCTGTATCGGGAAGAGCAGAAAGTCCAAGTTGTCGAAACCGTCATCAAGAAAGAAATCAATGTCCTCAAATGGTGGCAGAAAGTGTTGATGGCTCTTGGCCTTACATTCATTGCCTCTATAGCAACACTAATCGCGTTTAAGTTGTCTTGATTACAACAGGATTCCGAATTATTCATCAAGACCTCCGAACGGCACTCATAAAAAAAGCATTATTTGAATGACGGAATTACTAATGACAAGGTTCTGACTAAAATCTCCGCTATTTTCCTAACCAGCATTTCGATAACAAAAAAGTCGTTATTTTATGTAGAAAAGACATTAAAATCCATAGAAAAATCACTAAATTTGTAACAAGGAGTTAAGACACGAAATATATAGTTCTTAATGCTTTACTTTCGATACCCATTGGCTTTCCGTACCCCATTTGTACCGCCAATAAGTTAAAAGTTTGATATTCAAGAATAACTATTCTCTGCGTCGGAAAATAGTAAACGAAAACCGCAGAAATTAAAAGAGAACAATTCCTTTCAAATATAGCCATAAATCCATATCTAACAATAATATACGGCTACGGATATCAGTTACACGATTTTCATCCGTTTTCATTAGTCATCAATTAGGGGGACAATTTCACTTGATTTTGTCCCCCGTATTTCGTAAATTTGCCATAGTTAAAGACACCAAACTATGGCAACGATTACCCTCACTCTCTCCGCCTGGACAAACAAAGACACCGGCAAAGCCGAAATCCTCCTCCGCTACCGCAACACACGCGAAGTCGCTCTCCGTGCCCACACCCACACCTACATCCTTCCCAAATTCTTCGCAGACGGAGAAATCGTCATCAAGAACCGCATCGTCACCCCGGAAGTTCGTGAAGCCCAGGAAGCCAAAGCCCAGATAGACCGCATAGTAAACCAAATCACAGAAAAAGGCAACAAGAAACCAATATCAGACTTCACGCAAGACTGGGCACAAGACACCATCGACCGTCTCCTCTACCCCGAAAACTACCGGCAGGCGGAAAGCGACGAAATCTACTTCCTCGACAAAATCGAGGACTTCCTCAAATTCAAGAAAATCTCCTACCAACGGCACCAAAGCTACCGCTGCATATTCAATATTATCCACCGCTACGAACTCTACACCGGCAAGCCAATCAGCCTCGACAAATCAGACAACAGAACACTAATCGCCATCGAAGACTTCTTCCGCAACGAACACAAACTCTTCGAGCCAAAGAAAGAAAAATACCGCACCGTCCTCAAACCCGTAAGGAAATACAAATACGCCTGGGAAAACTCCCAGCACGAACGCACACCGCTTGAACGCAGCGACAATGCCATCATCACCTATATGAGTGCCATCAGAGCCTATTGGCGATGGTGCATCGATATGGGCTACACGAAAAACGACCCCTTCCGCAAATACTCCGTCGGCTCCCAAAAATTCGGGACTCCGTATTACCTTACAACAGAGGAAAGAGACATCGTATTCAAAGCCGACCTCGGCACCGACAACGAAATAACCCTCGCACGCGACATCTTCATATTCCAATGTTACATCGGCTGCCGCATCAGCGACCTCTTCGCACTCATGCCCGAAAATATCATCACCACGGAAAACGGAACATCCGTTCAATACATCCCGAGCAAGACCAAAGGAGAACGCCCGAGAGTCGTCAAAGTCTATCTCGCCCCAACTGCCATAGAAATAATGAACCGCAACAAAGGCAAGGCAAAAGACACACTCTTCCCATATATGACCACCGGCAAACTCAACGACCTCATCCGCATTGCCCTCAATAGAGCCGGCATCACCAGAGTCGTCACCACCGTCAATCCCGTCACCAAACAATCCGAACAACACCCCATCTGCGACATCGCCAGCTCCCACATGGCACGCCGCACCTTCATCGGCAACCTCTACAAGAAAGTCAAAGACCCGAACCTCGTAGGAAAACTCGAAGGCTCAAAGGCATTCGCCCGTTATAGGGACATCGATGACGATATGATCAGAGAAATGACGAATCTGCTTGATTAACGAAAAGATGGTGGATAAGATTCTGACAAAGCTATATGAATCGCCCTTTTTTTAGTAGATTTGCAACTACACATCAACAGATAAGATGGATACAATACTCGACACCTTGCAAGAATTATCCGATGTGGCAAATCAAGTTCTGCCGCAACTTGAAAAATACGACTACCGCAAAGAGGCTGAATCTGGACTTGAAAACAATCTACCGCTTGATGGAGTGCTGCCCAAGCCGCTCAAGGAGATCGTAGATAGTCTTCTAATATATTGTATACCTCTCATAGGACATAACGATAATCTCCCTAAAAACAAGATTCTATGCAAAGACAATATCCGGCGATTTGTTGAGAACCTCAATATCTCTGGAGACAAATCAACGATACATCAAATCCAGTTCATAAAACTATCTCCAGTTAAAAGTGTAGCAGATTACCTAGAAGAAATCGGACTTAGCCGTCAGGCAAGACTGCTGATCAATGCTTATGAGTTCGGCCAAAGTCTCCGTCAGTTCAAATGTGCTGCCAAGACTCGCGACAACGTACAAATACACCCTACCTTCATACTTCCAAAAGACGAACTCAACGAGGAAGAACTACAGCAAGCCCAGAATTATGCAGACTTCTGCTCCATTTTCAAGAAAGAATCTCTTTTGACTTCACAAAAGCGAGCCTTATACGACAACTTCAGAAGAATTCTGAATGACAATGAATATGAAAAACCACACCTTGTAATCATAGCGGCAATTCTTCTTCTAATGAATAAGTCCGTATTTGGCAGACCGCTAGTAGGAACACTTAACCACATTCGTTCAGTAGTATTCAAGTCTATTGGTTTGCCTGAGACTACTGCTAAAGCCTACAAATCAACCTCGCTCAATAAAGGCGAGACTCCGTCAGTATTCAAATACAAGAGTGCAGCAGACGAACTTCTTTCAATATCTCTTGGGAACACTCGTTAACTACGGTATGGGAACATTTAGGAACAATCTGTATAGCATCCATCTAAACAATTGATTACAATTGCGATAAAATATTTTCAACAAAGATGAAATAGGAACTTTTCGCGGAAATTTCATCTCTCTACTTTTGTGCTGCAATCCAATGGAAACGGAAATAAAGCAGTCGTTCCAAAGGATGCAGCCACAGCCTTGACCGGCACCGCTTTTACTGCTTCGCGGGTGGCTTTACCATTAAATCAAAGCCCAATGAAGCAAGATTTAATCACCCTATCAGAGCAACTGCCAGGACTAACCGTTCAGGTATCGCTCGAAGACCTCCTCCAAGCAGGAAGAGTCATCAAAGAAGAACTCCTCCAGGAGCTCAACCTCACCGCCCAAGAAGGACGCCCCGCATCAGCCGAAGAGTTCTTCAGCCGCGAAGAGACAATGAAAAAACTCAAGATTTCCAGCGCAACCCTCTGGAGATGGAAAAAATGCGGCTACCTCATCCCCGTCCAGCTCGGTTCAATGGACCGCTACCGCCTGTCCGACATCAATGACATCCTCGTCAAGAAAGGAGGTGCACTATGAGCAAGCCAAAGCACATCAGCGAAATAATGCACCAGCTCGTCCTAAGCAACCCGGACGATCCATTCGCTCAGATTCTCCGTCATTGCCCCTTCATCCAAGCCGAAATGCTCCGGAAAGGCTATCTGTCCTTCGACGACCTCACAGACGAAGAAATCGACCGGCTCATAACCTGCGACCTTGAAAGTCTCGACATAGAACAACTAAAAAGAAAGGAGGACGACAATGACTAAGGAATATCTCCTCTCCAAGACACTCTACGGCACCGACATCATCCAACACCTCATTCGCAAGGAATTTCCCGACCACATTATGCGGATCTCAGGTTTGAACTGCGGAGAATGTCCCGATCCGGTATGGGCAGACGGTGGCATCATCCAAGTCTCATTAGACAGCATTCCGGTAGAAGGTCAAAAACTTCCACTTTACAAGGCTCGTTTCCACTATACAGACGGACAGATGCTCGATGGTGATGCCATCGCACTTGCCGCTGCATACTATCACGAACGTGGAGAAAACCTCACGCAAGAGCAACTAATTGCAAGATTGGCCGAGGAACTCTTCATCAGTGAACCGGTTACGCCGCTCTCCAACCCGAAAGAAGAAAAGGACACGGACAACGCAAGACCACAGATACCCCCGGCCCCACGGTTCAGCTTCTACCGTCGCCCCATACGCAACACACGCCCCTGCCGGGAAACCTCCCCGGAAGACATCCTCAAATACCTTGTCAGCGACTACGCCAAGTTCCACACGGAACACCTGCGCACTATCACCGACAACAAGGAAAGAAGCAAGTACAAAGCCGCCAACCTTGACTACATCACCCCCGGAGGAATCTTCCGCAGCCGCAAAGAATCAGACCTTCTGAAACCGTCCGGCTATATGGTCATAGACTTCGACCATATCCCATACCCGCAAGGACTAGTCAGAAAACTCGCCACAGACGAACACTTCGAGACCGTCCTCGCCTTCCGAAGCCCATCCGGAGATGGAGTCAAATGGATAGTCGCACTGCCGAACATCACCAAGCCGGACGGCACCGCCTACACCCACGGAGAATTCTTCACAATGCTCTCCAACTACTCACGTCTGTACTACGGAGTCGAAGCTGACCCATCCGGCAAAGACATCTGCCGAGCCTGCTTCCTCCCCTACGACCCAGACGCATTTCTCAACCCATTATACATAGAAGACAATTACGACTATGACATCACCAGATTTCTATAACGCCCTGCTCACCCAGAACCAGAGCACCATCCCATCCGCTCAAGCAGGAAGCCCAACATCTTCTGCCGACACCGCGACAAAGGTCGAAAAACTGATTGATCTGCTCAAGTCCTCCCACACCGACATCACAGCCGACTACAACGATTGGCTGAAAGTCGGCTTCGCCCTCGCATCCGAATTCGGAGAATCCGGACGTAGATACTTCCACGACATCAGTTCGATAAATCAAGGCTACAGCCAGACAGAAAGTGACACCAAGTTCACCGAATGTCTCAAGTCCGACAACGGAAGAACAGATATAAGTACACTTTTCTATCTTGCAAGAAATAAAGGTATTACGTTGCATAAGCACAACAGCTCTGAGCATTACACTACAGTCAGAACTAACGCAAAAGGACAAAGTGACAAAAATGTCCCCTTGACACTTTCGGAAGAAGACCCTGAAGAAATGCCGCCACTTCCGATGTTCCCGGAAGACATTTTCCGCACACTTCCTGGACTTCTCCAGAAAGTCACCGCCCTGATGCACACTCCACAAGAACGCAGTCTAATCCTCATCGGCAGCATAGCCACACTCAGTTCAGCCCTGTTGCCTATGAAGACAATCTACTTCGGCAAGACCATCTATCCGAATATGTATCTCTTTGTCCCCGGCCCGGCAGGTGCCGGCAAAGGCAAACTCGACTTCTGTTTCCGTCTCGTCAAGCCAATCCACAAAGAAAAACTTGAACGATGGAACATATCCAAAGACGAATACAAAAAGGAATATGCCCGTTACAAACGCCAGCGCAAAGGCGAGAACATCGACCCACCGGAAAAGCCCCCGATTCAGCTCCTCCGCGTTCCGGCCAACAGCAGCGCCACCTCATTCGCACAGGCAATGGTAGAAAACGGTAACCTCCTCCTATTTGAGACCGAAGGAGACACCGTAGTCAACACATTCAACTCCGACTTCGGAAACTACTCCGACTCATTCCGCAAAGCCTTCGCCCACGAAAGTTTCGGCTACCTGCGAAGAGGAGACGACGGAGAAGAACGCGAGATTGAAAGCCCTCGACTGTCCACCGTCCTCTCCGGCACTCCGGAACAAGTCAAATCACTCATCCGCGATGCCGAAAACGGACTGCTCTCCAGATTTATGTTCTTCTGCATCAACTCCACCACCGAATGGCTTGACGGCTTCGAGTCCTATGGCGAAGACACTCCTTTAGAAGATGTCTTTGACTCCATAGGGGCCGAATTCACAGCTTTCACCAAACGGCTTGAAAACATTCAGCAAATCCGTTTCTCACTTTCATTACCTCAAATTGGCAAGTTCAACGACTTCTTCGCCAGCGAGAAAGAAAGGATGCAAGACTTCAACGGAGATCGCTACTCTGCCAGCTCACACCGCCTCGCCTGGTGCTTCCTGAGAATCGCAATGGTTTTGACTGCACTTCGAATGATGGATTCAGGAAGTATAACAGAAACCGTGGAATGCTCGGATATAGACTTTGCAACCACTCAAGCAATCATCCGTGTAATCTCCAGGCACAACGACTACATCTTCAATGTTCTGGACAAAGAGCGCCAAGAAAGCATTGCGGTTGCCGACTCCTACTCCTCAGCCACGCGGAAGTCGATACTCGCTGCCCTCCCTGGCTACTTCACCACAACTGATATGAAAGAAATTTCACAGAAAATATGCAAGAGCCTGAGAACCGTCAGACGACAAATCGCCCGCGCTATCGAAGCCGGTGAAATACAACAAGTAAAGCACGGTGAATACAAGAAGTTGTAGATATTCAATAGTTCGTTAATTTTTCCAGTGCCTAAACGGCTCTGGCAGTAAATAAAACCAGTTCTTTGAAAAGTCTGTCAAT
>CAKUSF010000069.1 GCA_934678915.1 uncultured Bacteroidales bacterium | reverse complement strand
ACCATTGTCCGCATCCTCGGCCTCGTGATGGCCAGAAGGATGACAGCAGCGGCTCCGAAGGTATATTCATTGATAGATTCGGATGATGCTGAGACTTCATTGATTGCGAAATTTGCGCTTGCAAACATAGTCGGTGTCCAGGACATTGACAAGGTTGGCGCTTTGCTTGACAATGCTTCCGTTTCAGATGAATTAGCGTTGCAGAACGCTTTGATCGCTTCTGTGCACACTCTCCCTCCTGCTGAGCAGTATGCTAAGGTAAGCGCTCTGATGAAGAAATCGAAGAACTCCATCGCTTACTACCCTGTCCTTGCCGCCACCGGCACTGACGAGGCGGTGAACGATCTGGCCACCGCTTACGAGGCCGGTGACAAATCCGCTTTCACTTCATTATTGAAGATTGACAATTTCAAGGTTGCTCCGGTTCTCGTCAAGATTGCCGGTTCGGACGCAAGTCTTGCCGATGCGGCTGTGAAGAGATATTCTTCCCTTGTTTCTAAGTACGAGACCAATATTGACAAGAAACGTATGGATTTCGCCAAGGCTCTGGAGCTCGCCCAGACTCCTGCCGTGAAGAAATCCATCCTCAAGTCTCTTGCTTCTGTTCCTACCATGAAGGCCTTCCTGCTTGCCGGCAAGTATTTAGATGACAGTGATAAAGGTGTCAGACATTCCGCTGCTGAATGTGTCAGGACAATCGCTTCCAAGACCAAGGAGGAGATCAACTATGCTGACCTTAAGTCCAACCTAGACAAGGCTGTAGTGATCTTCAAGGCTGCAGGTGGCGCAGATGACGGCTACGCTGTCGATGAGATTGGCAAGATTCTCAGCGAGGCCGAGCCTTCTCCAATCTCGCAGTTGACTGAAGAGGAGAAGAAGCAGGGATTCGAAATGCTGTTCGATGGCACGAATCTGGACAAGTGGCAAGGTGACATGGAAGGTTACACTCCTGTCAACGGAACAATCTATGTGTCAGCGAACTACGGCAGTACTGGCAACCTTTACACAAAGAAGGAATATCGCAACTTCGTCTATCGTTTCGAATTCTGTTTCCTGCGTGAGGGCGTGAACAATGGCGTGGGTGTCAGGACTCCGATGGGGGTTGATGCGGCCTATGACGGAATGTGCGAGGTTCAGATTCTTGACCACGATGCTCCGATGTACGCCAAACTTCGTGAATATCAAGTGCATGGATCTGTCTATGGCGTGATTCCGGCAAAGAGAATCGTTCACAAGCCTCTTGGAGAGTGGAGCACCGAGGAGATTCGTGTCGAGGGTGATAACATCAAGGTGACAGTAAACGGTGAGGTTATTCTTGAGGGGAATATCCGAAAGGCTTGCAAGGGTCACAACGTGGCTCCGGACGGAAGTAAGAAGAACCCTTACACGGTCGACCACAAGAACCACCCTGGGATGTTCAACAAGAAAGGTTACATCTCGTTCTGCGGCCACGGTGAGGGTCTGAAGATCCGCAATGTCCGCATCCTCGACCTTGGCGACAAGAAATAATGTTCCGGTTGCTGAGCCTGTCGAAGCGCCCGGAATCGCCTGCAGGGCCTTCCGGTGGCCACTGGCCAGTCAAAATGTTGAATTGCCAGAGATCGGTCGCTGAGCTTGTCGAAGCGCCCGAAGTGACGGATAATCTAGAATTATCACATACAGAAAGAACAGGATGCCTTTAACCTGAATTTTGCACGTTACCAAAATTCAGAACAGAGGCATCCTGTTCTTTGTCGGTGATTGTTATTTCCGTGATTACGGATTGGTGACTTGTCAAGGGAGATATGTGGCGGGAACGTTACTATTCAGTTGCGGTGTCGGAAAGCCCATGGCGGCCATTTACCCGGATAGGGCGCGCGAAGCGCGTAGGCCACCATGGGCCTTCTGGCACCGCTTATCACACTTGATTTTGCGTGAAATACAAATGCTTTATACTGAGATAATTGAGCAATTGCCTTTGGCTCCATCCCACTAAAGAGCATTGCTTAATTAATTGTTGTACAATTACTTGCTGATTACAGCCTTGCTGACTTCTTTCTGGGCCTTGCGGAACTGGGATTGGTACTCTTCGTTAGCTTGAAGTCTGGCAAAGACGGCACCTGCGATGGTCCGAGCGGCTTTGATGTCGCTCATCCAATGACAACCAGCGATGACCCTTGAATATGCTCCCTCATCCGCGCGCTGAAGGATTTCGTTCTGCCTTTCAGGACGCAGGGAGCAAAGAATGTAGGCTAGACCGTAGTAATTGGCTGAATGGCCGGACGGGTAGGAGTAGTTTGTCTTCATCCAGCCATCGTCCCAGTGAGTCAGGCTGCTCTCTCCGTAATAGGCGAACGGACGTGTTCTTTTATAATATTCCTTGGCTTCTTTGCATCCCAAGCCTCCGAAGCATTCTTTGCTACGCATCAGTAGCTCGTAGGTCTGAGGCATTGTTTCCTTGGTGATGGCAAGTCCGAACGACTCCTTGAATTTTATTAGAGCCTTGTCGCTCATGTCAGCGTCCTGAATTGCTTGCTCACCACGAGGCGTGTCCCTTAGAAGTTTGGCCTGGAAGAAGTGGTATTCATCGGCTAGAAACTCCGGAGAACCTGGCTGTGGAGGCGGAGGCAAAAGAGTCTTGCTGTCCGCGACATCCTCCTGAGAGAGGTACAGCTTCTGTGCAGCGATGTTTCCTGAATATGTCAGGAACATTATGACGGAGACCAGAGCCGTCAGCATTGAGGAGAAGAATTTTTTCATGATAGTAAATTATTTAAGGTCAACGGAATGGGTGAGTTTGCCGTCGGTGTCATAAATCCTGACGGCGATGCTTTTGGCGTTTACGGTGATCTCCATCCTTTGCCATTGGTCGTTGGTGATGACTGGGAACTTGGCATCGGTCGAGCCGACCTCTCTGAAGGTATATTCATGGACATGGCCGCTGAGCATCAGATCGACTCCGGCATCGTTGAGGAGAGGCAGGAACTTCTGCGACATATTCAGATTTCCATGCCATGCGTCCTTGACTTGCGGAGGGATGTGGCTGAACACGATCCGTCTTTCTGCGTTCTTCCAGTCATCGCTTTCGACAACGTCCTTTAGCCATCTGGCCTCCTGGTCGAGGTACGGCTCAGAGCAGAGCCTACCTTGGTTCTCGATGTCGTTGTCAACCTTGTCCTCACCGCTGTCCATCACAAGGAATAAGAATTTGCCGTACTTGAAGGTGTAGTATGGTCCGTGCTCAGGAAAGTCAAAATATTCAGAGATTCTGAGTGCATCCTTGCCTCTGTACTCGTGGTTGCCCCTGGCCATGTAGAGAGGGGTTTCGTTCGCGAAGAGGTCGCTGGCCGGCTTTAGGTAGTGCCTTACGATCTTGTCGCTGTAGGCAAGGTCGGAGGTCATGTCTCCGTTGAACACGACAAAGTCGAAGTCCTTGTTTTTCTTCTTGTCCTCGAACAGTTTACGTAGAAGTGAATCCTTTGCGTGCACATCGTTGACAACTGCGAACTTGACTTCACTATAGTCCTCCTTTAGGGTTGTGGCCTTAGGCAGATTGACCTTGTAGGCAGGTGCGCCAGAACCTTTTCCGTAGGCAATGTTGTAGTTGTTATGGTAGTCCTGGACAGCGGTCATCATCACCCTGTAGCGGTAGCTCGTGCCTGGTTTCAGCCCGTCAACCGTCACCTTGTGGATTTTACCAATCGGCTTGAGCCCGTGACCGCGCATGTCGTAGTACTTAGGCCTGTCGTTGTAATAGAAATTCTCCTCATTGTCCGGAGCGATCTCCACCCATGCCACCGCATCCACATCAGTGATCCACATCACCGTGAAGCTGTCGGTCGTGACATTCTGAAGATAAGGTCCGCACACGATCTTCGCGCTGACCGGCCCGTTCTGCGCTCCTACCAAGAACGGCAGCACCGCCAGAACTGCTATTAAAAGATACTTTTTAATATTCATAATTCTTGTTGTTAATCTATTTCTCGCCAGTGTACATCCGGCAGATGCCGAGGGTGAAGGCTTTGTGGGTTACGGTGCGGAAGCCGGCTTCGCGCATCATCGCCATGAATTCCTTCTTGCCGGGGAAGGCAGTAACGGAGGTGGGGAGATAGGTGTAGGCGGCCTTGTCTCCGGAGACCTTTCCTCCGACCTTCGGGAGAATGTGGAGAAAATACAGGTCGTAGAACCAACGGATCACCTTGTTCTCGGGGCGTGACAGCTCAAGGATCACGAGGCGGCCACCGGGTTTGAGTACGCGGAGCATCTCCTTTAGGCCTTTTAGTCTGTCTTCAAAGTTCCTGATTCCGAATGCGATGGTGACTCTGTCGAAGGTGTTGTCGGGAAATCTGAGGTTCTCTCCGTCGCCTTCCTCTATGCTGATCATCTCGTTCAGTCCGGCCTTCCCTACTTTCTCACGCATCACGGCCAGCATGCCTTCGGACAGATCCACACCTGTGACATGGCCTCCGGTCGCTGAGCTTGTCGAAGCGTTTGTCGAAGCGTTTGTCGAAGCGTCGGTCACTTCGACAGGCTCAGTGACCGCATTGACAGGTCCCTGAGCTTGTCGAAGGGCCGTTTTCCCAGAGTCCGGTCGTTTCGGCAGGCTCAACGACCGTGTCAACGCCTTGGCGATTGCGATGGAGAAATCCCCCGTCCCGCAGGCTAGGTCCAGAACCTGAACCGGTGCAGGAGCGTCCACAATCTGTTTCAGAGCCTTTCTTCTCCAAATCTTGTCAATGTCCAGTGAAAGTATGTGATTCAGAGCATCATAGTCGCCTGCGATGCTGTCGAACATATTCCTGACTTTTGATTTTGTCGGCATATTCCTAGAAAATTAGAAATCCCACTCCAACGATGATGGAAAGGAAGAAAGTTGAGATCACGAGCATCGGTAGCATCGGGTCAAGACAGCGGTCGCTTCGAGTCCAGATGCCTTGTAAATGTTTGATGTACAGAGGAATAGTGATGATGAACAAGAAGTGCCATGGTGCGAAGTCATAGACCGCGCAGAAGGCGAGCATCAGCGCTAGGCCTAGAACGATCAGGACGGTTTGGTATATTCTTGCACCTTTCATTCCAAGTTTGATGGCCACGGTCACACGATTCACCGCATCGGTCTTCATGTCTCTTATGTTGTTGACATTCAGTACACCGACACTAAAGCAGCCTATGGCCGAAGCTGGTAGCAGCATGACTAGCGATGGCAGTTCCCTGGCTGCGACATAGTACCCGCCTAGCACCGAGACGAGACCGAAGAATATGAACACGAACACATCACCGAGCCCTCTGTACCCATAAGGGTTCTTCCCCAAAGTGTACTTCATTGCACCCGCAATCGCAGCTGCGCCTATTACTTCCAGGCAGATTGACTCTGTTTTGAATATGTCCCCGAATGAAACCTGAATCATTGCTAGACCGGAAACAATACAAAGACCAACGAATATTCCGATGAGTATTTTGATGTCCCTCACGGACATCTCTCCGCTTCCCAGAGCGTACTGAGGACCTTGACGTTCGTCTGTGTCGGTCCCATTCAAGGAGTCGCCAAGTTCGTTGGAAAGGTTTGAGAGAATTTGGAGGCAGACCGTAGTAAGGAACACTAGCACTGCTGTCCATGGGCTGACTCTAAATTTGCCAGCGGCAAGGCATACGCCAAGTGTCACCCCAGCCAAAGACAACGGTAGCGTTCTTAACCTCATGGATTTTATGCAGGCGTTCAGTGTCACGTTCAATAATTATTTGATATTGTTAAACAAAGATACTACATATTATTGAAAATATTCATAACTTTACAATTCTTGATTGGGGTAGCTCATCTTGTTTGTGCCGCCACCTTGAGAGAAAGAGTAGAATATTAACATTCAAAGAATATGAAACGTAATTCATTGATTTTTGCAGCTGTGGCTGCCTTTGCTGCTGTTGCGTGCGGTCCTAAAGTTTTAGACAAGACTGCTTTTGAGGGTACTTTTGAGGCCAATGCTCCTCAGGAGGTGAACATCAAAATCAAGGAACTTGGGATTGACACCACGGTTACTGTGACTGACGGCAAGTTTGCGGTTGAGCTTCCTGCCTGCATGACGGCCTCGGCTAGATTTACCGGTGGAGGCTTCAGGACGGAATTTATCTCCGATGGCACTCCGCTGATTGCTACCGTGAAGGCTACAGGTGCGGTGGAGATTGTCTCGAAAACACCGTCCGTGTCCCTTCAGGAGAGGAAAAACGCCTTCGAGACCGCTATTAGTGAGATTGGCGCCAAGACACAGGCCCGTCTGGACTCTCTCGGAGAGGCAGGTGACGAGGCTGTTCGCACCAAAATCTTCAAAGACTACGATGCTGCCACCGCTGATTGCAACAGGCGACTGTTTGAGGAAAACAAAGACAACTGTCTTGGAGCAATGGCTTTGAACATGCTTCAGTACAACCTTAATCTGGCCCAGGTGGACTCGATGCTGAACCTGCTTGATCCATCCCTGGCCGAGACTCAAACTGTCTCCATGTTGAGGAAGGCGGTTGATGCTAAGAAGAACACCGCAGAAGGTAAGATGTTCACTGACTTCGACATTGATGGCGTGAAGCTTTCTGACTATGTTGGCAAGGGTAAGTATGTTCTCGTTGATTTCTGGGCATCATGGTGCGGCCCTTGCAAGAGGGAGATTCCTAACATCAAGAAGGTCTATGACAAGTACGCTGGCAATGATTTCGATGTTCTTAGCGTAGCTGTTTGGGATCAGCCTCAGGCTTCAGTTGACACAGCCAAGGCCTACGGTATGAACTGGAACGAGATCATCAATGCCCAGACCATTCCTACCTCGCTCTACGGCATTCAAGGCATCCCTCACATCATTCTCTTCGGCCCTGACGGAACTATCCTCAAGAGAAACCTCCGTGGTGAAGGCATTGAGGAAGAGGTCGCCAAGTACGTGACTGCCAAGAAGTAGGAAGGTGTTTCTGAACCTATCTGATTACCAGATGGCGGTCTCTTGACCTCTTATATTCAAACGCTTTGAGCGAGAAAAACCTTACAGTCAGGGAGAAAATCGCCCTGTTTCCACATTCCCCGGGGGTCTATCGTTACTACGATGCCTCGGGGAAGGTGATTTATGTGGGTAAGGCTAAAGACCTGCACAAGAGGGTGGCGCAGTACTTCGTGCCGCCGGAGAGGCTGAATGTGAAGACCAGGCTGCTGGTCTCGAAGATCGCCGACGCACAGTTCTCTGTCGTCGATTCGGAGGCCGACGCGCTGCTGCTGGAGAACAATCTCATCAAGCAGTACAAGCCTCGCTACAACATCCTGCTCAAGGACTCCAAGACCTACCCTTGGATTGTCATCACGAACGACGACTTCCCGAAGGTCTTTCTCACCCGCCGCGTAGACAGGAAGAACGGCACCTATTTCGGGCCGTACAGCTCGGTCTCGCACGCAAACTACCTGCTGGAGTTTTTCCGCAAGAACTATCCTCTGCGTTCCTGCAACCTGAAAATCACCGGCGACACGATCCTCCGGGGCAAATTCCGCCCGTGCCTGGACTTCCACATCGGACGCTGCAAAGGCTGCTGCGTTGGCGCGGTCAGCAAGGAGGAATATTCATCCTACGTCACCGAGATCACCCGTCTGCTGAAAGGCGGCGTGAATGAGATAATCCGTGAATATGAGGCCGAGATGAAGCGTGCGGCCGCGGAGCTCCGTTTCGAGGAGGCGCAGGTCTGTAAAAACAGGATAGAGTCCTTGAAGAAGCACTATTCACATTCGATAATATCCTCTGTCGCAGATACTTCCTGTGATGTGTTCTCTCTGGTTTTCGATGGCCAGGAGGCTTTCGGAAACTTCCTGCGTGTTCGTGGCGGATCTGTCATCCAGTCGTTGAATCTGGGCTTCAAGATGAACATCGAGGAGGAGCAGGCATCTGTACTCAGCACGTTCATCGCCGAGATCGAATCCAAGTTCGGTGCATTGGCGAAAGAGGTCATCGTGCCGTTCAAGCCGGATGTGGAGATAGACGGCATCGACTTCCGCATCCCGGCGCGCGGCGACAAACTTTCCCTTCTCGAACTGAGCGTCAAGAATGCCAAGGAATATCTTTTCAACTCCATCAAGCAGAGGGAGCACACCGATCCTGACGAATATCGCCGCATGGTTCTTGAGGACCTGCGCAAGGCCTTGGGAATGAAGGAACTTCCGACCCACATCGAGTGCTTCGACAACTCCAACATCCAAGGAACCAATCCGGTGGCCTCATGTGTCGTTTTCCGTGACGGAGTGCCGTCCAAAAAGGATTACCGCAAGTTCAAGATCAAGACAGTCATCGGGGCCAATGATTTCGCCTCGATGAAGGAGGTCGTCAACCGTAGATATTCCCGAATGCTTGAGGAGACCCCGGACGATCTTCCGCAATTGGTTGTGATTGATGGAGGAGAAGGTCAGCTGGAGTTCGCCCGTCAGGCTCTCGCCGAGCTTGGGCTGATGGACCGGCTGATGGTCATCGGCCTTGCAAAACGCATGGAACTGGTGATCAGGGTGAACGATCCTTATCCTCTGTTCCTTGACCGCAACTCTCAGGCGCTCAAAGTCCTGATGCACATCCGCGATGAAGCCCATCGTTTCGGAATTACCTTCCATCGCAGTCTCAGGAGCAAAGCCCAGATTCAAAGCGCTTTGCGTGAGATCAAAGGTGTCGGTGAGCAGACCGAGAAGCGCCTCCTCATGCATTATGGCTCAGTCGCCCGCATCGCTGCTGCTTCTCTCGAAGACCTTTCCAAACTTGTCTCCCCGACCCTCGCTGCTGAAATCCTCAAGGCCCTGAATGACAACTGAGAAACTGCCAGAATCTTCCGCTCGCCACTTACTTTAGATACCTCTCTCGGATCCAGACATCCAGAAAGAGGTCATAGACTTGATAGACACCCCTGTTACAGGTAAGCAGCCCTTTGTCAAGCAGCCCTTTGACAGCGGAATTGACGGAACTTGCAGATGTGAGGGTATATTTCCGTACAAAGGATGCTGAGGTGATGTTCTGTGCCTTGCGCTCTCTTGAAATGGCGAGCATGACCTGTTTCTGCTTTTCCGGTAACTGGTAGATTAAATCTTCGTAGGTTTCTGAGCTAAAGTCGATAATGTAGTTAATTGCCTCTGCAAGACTGCTCTTGTGACATTGTTCACCTTCTTTTGTTCTCATAAAGAGAACGTTCATGATCTTCTGAAGATAGAAGGTCGTGCCGTCAAACTCGTTGTACAAGGCTGGGACAACATCAACATCCAGATGCTTTCCATATTCTTCAAACAGTCTGTCACAGAATTTTGAATATTCCGACATCTCGATTCGTGGAAGGTTGATGATGGTGGCACTTTGGTAGAATGGTCTTGCGGATGATGTGAACATAGCTCCCATCATCTCTCTCTGCGAGCCGGAAAGAATGAAATTGGCGTTAGTACAATACTGAACGTATGTCCTTATGGTGGCTTCAACATTCTTATCGTCATATTTCAGAATCTGCTGGAACTCATCAATAGCAACAAGGCAGGGCTTGCCTGAATTCTGAATGTACTTGAATATTTCATCTAGAGTGACCGCAGGATTCTTGATGTCACCAATCTCGACAGTCCATGACGGGACACCGGCAGCATCATAGGATATCCTAGCCTTGAGTGAAGTCAGGGCACCGGTGAATTTTCCCCACACTTTCTCTCCTTTAGGCTTTAACTGTTCAAGAATAGTCTTTCCCATCTTGTCTGCCATTTCAGCCAGAGATCTGGTAGAATACACATCTATGATGAAGGTGAGATAGTTATCCCTTATTTCTTTTTGTGCGAAGCAGTGTCGTATAAGGAGTTTTTCCGTAGCGTCTCGGAGAGATCAGAGCGATGTTGTTGCCATTGGTCAGCAGTTCCACCACATCCTTCGTCTCTTTGACCCTGTCGCAAAAATATTTTGCTCCGGCATAACCGGTCGTGATGAATGGATTTATCATATTCACAATATCTTATACTGCAAATATAACATTTTATCATTTTATGATAATCATTTTATGATAAAACTTTTCCTTACTGAGAACAATTGATCTTATCACTGATTACAATTCATTTATCCGCCACGTCACTCATTGAGAATGGGAGACAGTTAATTCCTTGAATATCACTATCTTTCTCGCTGCACAGTCCTATTATCTTTGTCCCGGAGCCATCCTCACAGGTGTTGTCATCTGCGAAAATATTGCTATATTAGCATCGTTTTAGGTCGAATGACCAGAAACGTACATATTAGGTGAAAGTGTTTTCGCACTGTCCTTTAACAGAAAATGTGGTAATTTTCAACGGAATAGGGACTTCGA
>CAKUSF010000068.1 GCA_934678915.1 uncultured Bacteroidales bacterium | reverse complement strand
ATGTACCGTGGCTTCATCCATCTGTAGGCGAAGCAGTCCGCGAACGGTCCCCAGAGCCTGTTCCAGAGATGGAACTTCGATGTCCCGGCCACGCGTGGGAAGTGCCTCACGGGCACCTGACCGAAACTGCCGCCTTCCTGAAGCAGAATCAACGCTGGCAGAAATCTGTGCATGCCTTTAAACATCGGAATCTTCTTCGCTGCTTCCGTTCGGATGATCTTGAGAGGGCAACCGGTGTCCTTCGCTCCATCGTGAGTCATCATATTCCTGAATCCGTTGGCTATTTTGGACTGGATCCGTTTGAACGCGGTGTCCTTGCGGTTCGCCCTGTAGCCGGTCATCAAGGTGTGCTCCTTCATTCCGTCCAGCAGGAGATTGAAATCTTCCGGAGTGGTCTGAAGGTCAGCGTCCATGTAGCCGACATATTCGGAGAAAGCATAGTCGAATCCGGCCTTTATGGCAGCGCTGAGCCCTGCGTTCCTTTCGAAGCTGATGTAGAAGATGTCCTTGTTGCGGGAGCAGACCTCTTGGATCAGTTTGAGGCTGCCGTCCTTTGATCCATCGTCCACAAACAGCGCGCAAGTAGTTACTTTGCTATGGGGAATGAACTCAGACAGAGCCTTTTCCAGATTGTGGATGTTGTCCTCCTCATTGAAGACCGGCACCACGATAGTAAGGGAATATTCAGATGTTCTGTTCATGTTTGACCATTATCTTGATTTTTTGTAACTGATGATTGCCCAGCACCCGAATGCGACCGCGAAGCCGCACAACGCGAGGAACTGTGGAATCATGTCTGCAAATTTACTACCTTTCAGGTAAACAAGACGCATGACTTCAATGAAATATTTAAGTGGATTGAAGATTGTTATGGCCTGCGCCCAGTCAGGCATGCTACTCACGGGGGTGAACATCCCTCCCATCAGGAAGAAAATCATGATGAAGAAGAAACTTACGAACATGGCCTGCTGGATGGTTGAAGCGTAATTGGAAATCACTAGTCCCAGCCCGGACACTACAAGAATGTAAACTACAGTGAAAAGCATCAGCGTCCAAAGGCTTCCGGCAGGGACTATTCCATAGACAATCTTGGCTAGACAAAGGCTGAGCCCCATGATCACGACTCCGATGATCCAGAGCGGAATCAGCTTGGCCAGAATGAATTGTAATTTTCCTACGGGGGTGACGTTGATCTGCTCGATAGTGCCGCTCTCTTTCTCACCAACGATGTTTAGGGCAGGGAAGAACCCACAGATGATTGTCAGAAGCATCACCATCAATGCGGGAACCATAAACACCTTATAATCAAGCGATGGGTTGAATTTATAGAGAGGACTGACAGAGAATGAAGGAATATCCTTCCCCGCGGAAGTGACTTTTACCTTTTCTGAATATTCACGCAAAGCCGTGGAATTGGATAGCATCGAGGCCATGTAGGATGTGCCGAGTGTCCCTTTCGTGCCATTCACAGCGTTCGCAGCGATTTGGATCATAGTGCCTTGGCCGTTCACGAGGTCTTTCTCGAAATTATGAGGAATCACGAAGATCATGTCAGCCTTGTCGCTGTCAACCTTGCATAGCGCGTCCGGATAGGTGTCCGAAGTACCTGAGATGTTGAAATACGCTGAGCCTCCGATTTCGCCCACCAGTCTTTGCGACAGCGAACTATGGTCATTGTCCACCACATCCACACGCACGTTCTTGATTTCCTGGTTCGCAGCCCACGGGAAGACCAGCATCGCCATCAGCGGCAGTGCCACCAGCATTCTCGGAATGATCTTGTTCCGGGACAGCTGCTTGAACTCTTTTTCTATGAGGAAAGATAACATATTCTTAGGCTAATCTTGTCTTGAAATTCTTGACGCTCAGGGCGATGAGTATGACTGTGATGAGTGACAGCACACCGATTTCCGGCAGCGTGTAACTAAGCGGTGTGCCTTGGATCATTATCATCTTGATCGATTGTATGTACCAGCGTGCCGGGACAATGGTTGAGATCCATTGCAGGATGCGAGGCATACTCTCGATCGGGAATATCAGTCCGGACAGCAGCATCGTCGGCATCATCAGCCCCATTCCGGAGGCGATCATCGCCGCCATCTGTGTTTCGACCAACGTGGAGATGAGAAGTCCCAGGCACAGTGTGCAGGTAAGGAACAGGATCGAGACAAGAGCCAGTGAGAACAGGCTTCCGGCTATCGGGACTCCCATCACGAACACAGCGCAGAGGATGATCAGTACAAGGTCGAAGATTGACAGGACCAGATAAGGAATCGCCTTTGCTATGATGATCATCGCTGGGCTTATCGGTGATGTGAGCAGAACCTCCATCGAGCCTGTCTCCTTTTCCCGGACAATCGCCACGGCCGTCATCATCGCGCAGATCAGCATCAGAATCAGGCCCATAACTCCTGGCACGAAATTGTAGGCACTCTTGCCTTGAGGGTTGTATAGCATCCTGATTACTGGCGTGATGGACGCTTGGGTCAATCCGCTGTCTTGGGCGATTTCCTGCTGGCAGGTGGCTAGGATGTTGCTGGCGTAGGCTGTGATCATCGAGGCCTGGTTTGGATCTGTCCCGTCAGTTATCATCTGGACGGAGGCTCCACCATTGAATATGTCATTCGAGAAATTGTCGCTGAAGACCAAAACAAGGCTGGTTTTGCCTTCCCTGAATATGTCGTTGATCCGGTCGATGTCGTTGATCCTTTTGCTGACGTTGAAATATTCACTGGCATCGATTCTGTCGATGATCCTTGCAGTTAGCTCGTCATTGACAGGATCGAACACGGCCACGGAGGCATTCCGCACCTCGGTCGTGATCGCGTAGCCGAACAGCAGAAGCTGGGCGATCGGCATCCCGACTATGATGAGCAGAGTCCACTTATCCCTCAGGATGTGGCGGAACTCTTTCTGTATGAACGCTGATAATGACTTCATCTTATTCTCCGTTTCTTTTTGCCTCTCTGGCCAGCTTCCTGAATACCTCGTCCATACTCTCAACTCCGAATGTCCGCTTCAATGCGGCAGGGGAGTCCAAGGCCTTGATCTGACCGTCAACCATGATCGAGACACGGTCACAATATTCAGCCTCATCCATGTAATGTGTTGTCACGAATATGGTTATGCCGTCATCAGCGGCCTTGTAGATCAGTTCCCAGAACTGCCTTCTGGCCACTGGATCGACTCCTCCGGTCGGCTCGTCAAGGAATACTATCCCCGGTCTGTGGAATATCGAGACAGAGAACGACAGCTTCTGTTTCCAGCCAAGAGGCAGTTCCTTGACCATCGTGTTCTTCTCGGATCTGAAATTCAGCTCGTTAAGTAGAACGTCGGTCTTGGCTGCTATTTCTTTGCGACTCATTCCGTAGATACCTCCGAACAGAACCAGATTTTCCTTTACGGTCAGATCCTCGTAGAGAGAGAATTTCTGACTCATGTAGCCGATGTGCTTCTTGACCATCTCCGGTTGCCTGGCGATGTCGTAGCCTGCCACAGTCCCGGTTCCGGAAGTCGGCTTGCTCAGTCCGCACAACATCCTCATGGCCGTTGTCTTCCCGGCTCCGTTTGCTCCGAGAAAACCGAACACTTCTCCTTTATGCACATCGAACGAGATGCGGTCCACGGCCGTGAATGTGCCGAACCGTTTCGTCAGATTCTCTGTATGAATAACCTCGGTCATCATATTCTCATGAAGCAATCCTCCACTGATGGGCGGATCGCGTTGATTGTGACATTATTGTGCTTCCTGTTCTGAAGAAACTTCCTAAGTTCTTCCAAGTTCGCCTCCCCGCTGGTGGAAAGGTGTACTGAATCTCCGAACGAGAACGCCCTGACCGTCCTTGTGTAGGCCCTCAGATCTCCCAGCAAGGCGTGCATCCTGTCCGAGCGGACCGAGTACAGCCTGTCCGGAAACTCCGCAATGATTCCTGCCGGACTGTTGACCGTCAGAAACTGTCCGTTTCTTATAAGGGCGATCCGGTCGCATCTTCCAGCCTCGTCCATGTACGGAGTGGAGACCAGGATTGTGATGCCATCGTTCTTCAGCCTTCCGAGCATGTCCCAGAACTCCTTTCTGGACACCGGATCCACACCGGTCGTTGGTTCGTCCAGAAATAGGACTTTCGGCTTGTGGATCAGGGCGCAGCACAGAGCCAGCTTCTGTTTCATTCCACCGGACAGTTTTCCGGCCATCCTGTCCTTGAACGGCTCGATCTGCCGGTAGATGTCCTCCACCAGATGATAGTTTTCCTGAATTGTTGTGCCAAACAACGTGGCGAAGAACGTTAGGTTCTCTTCTACGGAAAGATCTTGGTACAGAGAGAACTTTCCCGGCATGTAGCCGATGATTTTTCTTATATCGCGGTAATCCTTTACTGTGTCCAGCCCTTCCACTTGCGCTGAGCCCTTGTCCGGAACTAGTAGGGATGTCAGCAGACGGAACAAAGTGGATTTGCCCGCTCCGTCTGGACCGATGATTCCGAAAGTCTCACCGTGTCTGACATCCAGCGAAACTCCGTCCAACGCTTTTACCTTGCCATAGGATTTTACGAGCCCTTCCGCCCGTACCGCTGATTTTGTCAACGAACCTTTCATCATAAGAATTTGACTTCTCCGTACATTCCAAGTTTAATCAGACCGTCATTTTTAACGGCAATCTTCACTGCATAGACGAGGTTCGCCCTTTCGTCCCGTGTCTGGATGGTCTTAGGGGTGAACTCCGCCTTGTCGGAGATCCAGATCAGTGTGCCAGCATATTCCTCTCTTCCTGATGTGCCTTGGTCAGCGAAGACTTTCACCGGTTGGCCTAGTTTCAATCCCGTCAGTTGGTCAGCGGTGATGTAGGCGCGAAGCCTGATGTTGTCCAAATCCGCCACTTTGAACAAGGCGCGTCCCTGCACCGCGAGTTCTCCCGTTTCTGAATATTTAGCCAGAACAGTTCCGCTCACAGGGCTGGTAATGACGCACTTGCGAATCTTGTCTTCAAGTTGGAGGATCTGTGCCTCAAGTGCTGCTGACTGACCAGAAACCCCGTTGTTGGCGTTTTGGAGGCTTTCCTTCTGCGCAGCGAGCTGTCTTTCAAGAACATCCAGCTGTGCCTGAATATCCTCGACCTGCTTGCGGTTTGAGGCTCCGGCCTGCTCCAGTTTCGTGAAGCGTACCAGTTCCTGCTTCTGTTTGGCGATCTGACTTTCCAGAGAGGCTATCTGTCTGGAAATGTCGAGCCTTCCGCTTCCTACTGCCTTCATCGTGGCCTCCAACTGCACTTTGTTGAGGTAAAGCTGCACCGTGTCAATGCATCCGACAACTGCCCCGGCCTCTAATTGATCACCTTCCTGAATGCCAAGGTTCAGAATCTTGCCGTTTCCCTCAGCTGAGACAGTCACCTCGGTCGATTCAAAAACTCCAGAAGCATCGTAAGCCTTGCTCCCTTTTCCGCATGATGCCGCCAGCATCAGAACCAACAGTGATGAATATTTCAGTGTCTTTTTCATATTCATTGATAGTTAATTGTTTGTTACGTATTTGAGATTGTACATCGTAAGCAGCATCTTAACTTCGTGTCCGGCTTTTTCCTGTTGTGCGAGACGTTCGTCATTCATGTAGCCGACCAGATCAGACCCGGAGATCGTGCCTTCGGCCATCCGGGCCTCGTTGGCCTTGAGGACGGATTTTCTGAGCGCGATGATCTCGTTGTCATATTCAAGTTGCTCCTGTAAAGTCTTGATTTCGCTGTCCTTTCCGCTCACATCGATGCTGGTGTTCAGAAGGAAGGTCTGCCTTTGGGTTTCGATGTCAGCCTTTTTGGTCTCAAGGAGACGTAGATCATTCTTTTTTGTGTAGAAATTGCCTATGTTCCATGTCATTCTGACCCCTGCTGTCAAGTATGGCTTGAAGCTGTTGTCTAACATATTCAGGCCCGGCCTTCCGTAGCCTCCGCTGACGTAAAGTCCGAATTTCGGAGTAAGTCCCGCTGTGATCTGCCTGTTTTGGGACTCCAGCACTTTGAGTTGAGCTTCGTACATTGCCAGCTCCGGCCTTCGGATTTCCGCTCCACTACTTATGATCGGCTCTGGTTTCTGTAGTACGGCATCCTCGTCAAGTTGGAGTCCAGTAAGCAGCCCAAGCATCCGTATGTAGGCTCTTTTTGTGTTACCAAGGTTTAATTCCTCCTGCTTAGTCTTTAGCTTTTGAATTTTGATAGCGTCCAGATCCGCCTGTCCGGCCACCCCGTTCTCGATGTAAGACTCAATCTTCTTATAATTGGTCTCCAGATTCGAGACCATCAGTTCGCATTGCTCTATGTTGCTCTGCATAAGAATCACTCCAAAGTACAACTCGTTGATTTTAGCCCTCAGTCCGTAGATGCTTGCGTCAATGTTCTTTGTGTCAGCCTCCGCTTGACTGGCGGCAGCTTCCTTCTGTGCCTTGACCGCCCCTCCGTCCCAAATAGTCTGGCTGATGTCGATTGACGCACCGTACTGATCCTTGCTCATTGTCGGGATCATGCTCTCGACTTCATCAGGGTTTAGGAAACTACCGAACTGACTTTGAGCCAGTTTGTCCCTGTCGAGATTGAACTTTGTGACATCAGACTGCCAACTGGCCTTGGCCGATAGCGTCACCTGAGGCAGGTAGGCCGTCGAAGCGTTGGACAAAGTGTAATCCTTTGACTTTTCAATCAATTCATACTGCCTGACAAGAGGATAGTTCTTTTCTGCCGCTGAGTAGCATTCTTCCAGCGTGACTGTGCGCTGAGCAAGGCAGGGTAGGGTGGCCGCGACAGCAACCGCTGCCATAATAAGTCGTTTCATTGACATATTCATTGTTTCTTGTCATTTTTGATCGCGTTCCAGACAAATTCCGCGTTGGCGTTCCTGCGGCCTTCAAGGTACACGTCCACATTGATCTCCGGCTCAAGTTTCTTCAGCACTGGAATATACATAAATGTGGATGCGTTGAGGGAGACGATGTTCATGATGAGGTCCCTTGCCGTGATCCTTTTGATGTTCCCGGCCTTTGTCTCTTTGTCAAGCTCCTCGTTGAACCATCGTAGGTATTCCCCCAGCTTTGGCTTCACGATGTCGATGACCTTGGTCACGTTCTCCTCGTTGTGGAGCAACTCATCGATTATGAACCAGATGAACCTGTCGTTCTCCATCATAAGATTGAACTGGTTCTTGACGAACTGAGTTATAACTTCATGGAAATTCAGTCCCTTGCCTGAGATTCCCTCAAGAATAGAGACTATCAACTGAGCCTTTCCATCGAAGATCATCTGGAACATCTTCTCCTTGGATCTGTAGTAATAGTGGAGCATAGAGTGGCTGACCCCGGCCCTCGCTGCGATGGACATCATCTTGGCGTTGCCGTAGCCCTTCTCCATGAACTCCTCTTCAGCCGCCTCAAGGATCCTTGCGGCCGTGTCAATATTATTTTCATGCATATCCGTTTCTTTAGACATTGCTGTTAAACAAACCTGTTCGACAAAATTGTCGATGCAAAGATATTGATAAAAATCAAATCCGCAAAAGATTTTCCTTGGATTTTTTTTACAGTAGATGAGTCGTTTTACAGCAGCCTTTTGACCATCTTGAAGAACCTGTAAGGCATGTACCTGAACGGCAGATCCAGCCACGTCGGTGTGATTACGACGGCCCGATAGTGCGTGAACGCGTCGAAACTGAGTTTGTTGTGGTAGCTGCCGAGACCGGAGTTCCCCACTCCTCCGAACGGAATATTCTCGTTGGCGATGTGCATTATCGTGTCGTTGATGCAGGCTCCACCAGAGGATGTGTGACGAAGGACGTGATCTCCATGGCTTCCAAAATAGTACAGGGCCAGCGGTTTTTCTCTAGAAGTGACGAATGATATCACCTCATCGATGTCTTTGAACGACTGCACCGGGAAAATCGGTCCGAAGATCTCTTCTCGCATTACGGGTGCGTCCGGTGAGACAACATTCAGCACAGTCGGCTCAAAATACCTTTCTGCCCGGTCTGTGTGACCACCGAAGGCTATTTGTCCGTCCTTAAGGTAGCCTTGCAGTCTCTCGAATGCCTTGTCGTTCACGATTCTGACAAAGTGCTTAGTCTCATGCGGATTGTCTCCGAGAAGAGTCTTGAAGTTGATTTTCAGTTCTTTAATGAACTCGTCCTTGATGTCTTCGTGAAGCATGAGATAGTCCGGTGCGATGCAGGTCTGCCCGGCGTTGAGGCTCTTGCCCCAGGCTATGCGCTTCGCTGCGACCTTGATGTCAGCGTCTTTGTCCACGATGCACGGACTCTTCCCACCGAGTTCCAACACGACCGGTGTAAGGTTCTTCGCTGCGGCTTCCATCACGATCCTTCCGAGCGCTGGGCTGCCAGTGAAGAATATGAGATCCCAGCGCTCCTCCAGCAGGGCCGAGTTGACATTGCGGTCCCCTTGGACGACAGCGACATATTCATCACTGAAAGTGTCCTCGATCATCTGTTGGGTGACTTTTGAGACGTTCGGGACGTAAGGAGATGGCTTCAGAACCGCTGTGCAGCCAGAAGAGATGGCTCCAACGAGCGGAGTGAGAAGCAGTTGCACCGGGTAGTTCCACGGTGAGACGATCAGCGCGGTGCCGAGCGGCTCGCTGATGATCTTGCTTCGTGACGGGAACATCTTTAGTGGAGTTGGGACCCTCCGTGGGCTGCTCCATTTCCGGATGTTATGAATATGACCGCGTATCTCTCCGAGAAGGATGCTGACCTCAGTCAGGTAAGCCTCCTCGTAGGACTTGTGAAGGTCCGTCCAAAGTGCCTCGCACAGCGGCTTCTCCCATTTGCGCACAGCCGCCTCGAACGCCTTTAGCCGCTCCAACCGCCATTTCACATCAAGGGTGGTCCCGCTCCTGAAATAGCGTTCCTGCCGCCCCCTTATCTCCTTTATCCTCTCAATCGAAGTGTTCTCCAAAATCATGATGCTTTATGAATATCTCGTCTCAAAGGTAGTGATTTTACTCTTGATATTCAGAGTTTGATTTCTCTGATTCCGAATATTTCCACTTTATGACTACCTTTGCCGAATGGACGCGATGAACAAGGAAATGCTTCGGCTGGCTCTGCCGAGCATACTCGCCAACCTGACTGTACCGCTGGTCGGGATGGTGGACATAGCCGTGGCCGGGCATCTGAACGCTTCGGCTGCTGCCCTGATTGGAGGCATCACGGTCGGCACTCTGATGTTCGACCTTCTATACTGGAATTTCGGCTTCCTGCGTGCCGGAGCAGGTGGCATGACCGCCCAAGCCTACGGGCGCAAGGACTGGAAAGACTGCGCTGCCAATCTGACTCGTGGTGTCGGACTGGCGCTTATCATTGCCTTTGCCCTGATCCTGATCCAATGGCCGTTCCAAAAGCTGATCTTCCTTTTTGTCGGTTGCTCGGAAGAAGTCCGCTCGCTTGCCCTTGAATATTTCTACATCCGCATCTGGGCCGCTCCGGCGACCCTCAGTCTGATGACATTCCGAGGCTGGTTCATCGGCATGCAGGACACATTCTCCTCGATGCTTACCGACGTGGTGGTAAATGGTGGCAACGTCCTGTTTAGCCTCCTGCTCACTTTCGGGATTCCCGGAACCGGATTCAATGGCTTCGGTTTCAAAGGAATAGCCTTAGGTACAGTCGTGGCACAATATTCAGGACTCATTTTCGCTTCCTCCAGAGTCGCTCTGAAGTTCAGGAATATCATCGGAGGAGCGTCAGTACTTGATTTCAAGGAAGCGTTCCGTGGAGGAAAGGTGGCCCATTTCTTTTCTGTGAACCGTGATCTTTTCATCAGGTCCATCTGCCTGAACATCATCTATCTGGCCTTCACCGCGATCTCCGCCCGTTTCGGAGACACCCTTCTGGCCGCATGCTCGGTCATGCTGAAACTCCTGCTGATCTTCTCCTACTTCACAGACGGTTTCGCTTTCGCAGGGGAGGCGTTGACCGGAAAATATGTCGGTGCGCGGCAGGTCGATCAGGTCAGAAAGACCGTAAAGTACACATTTGCCTGGAGCATGGGCATCGGAGTGCTGTTCATAGGTATATATTCCCTGACCGGTGTGCCGATGCTTAGGCTTATGACTTCGGATTCCTCCGTCGTAGAGGCTGCCAGTGCATTCATGCCGTGGCTCATCATGATCCCTTTGGTCGGCTGCCCGGCCTTCACCTGGGATGGCATCTACACCGGCGCCACCGCCACCAAAGCCATGCGAGACTCCAACATCGGCTGCGTCATCGCTTTCTTCGTGATCTGGTTTTCAGGAATATTCCTGTTCCGCCCCACCGGCTTCACCGCTGCCCATCTCCTCTTCGCTGCCTACTTCTCCCACCTCATCTACCGCTCCCTCTACCAAACCCTCCTTTACCGCAAAGCCATCCTCGCCCCGATTCAATAATCGAATACTGTGTATTCCGAGTGATTCAAAGCGTTGGGAACAGAATATGCAGAATGAATGAAAAAATTCTTAAA
>CAKUSF010000067.1 GCA_934678915.1 uncultured Bacteroidales bacterium | reverse complement strand
ACGAAAGACAGTTGGTTCCAGCACATTGCCACCCATGTCACTACTGGCGGAGAGTCCAGCAATGAATGGCTTGAGCCGGTGACGGATGAGCAGTATGCCTCTTGTGAGAAATAATCAAAACAGATAGAATCATGAAAAAATTAGTGTTTATCATCGCGGTTGTGGCCTTGGGACTAATCACCGTCACGGCCTGCGGACAAAAGAAGGAGAAAAAGAACATGACTGACAGCAAGACACTTGTGGCTTATTTTTCCGCCACAGGAACTACAGAGTCTCTAGCGAAGAAGATCGCTACCGCTACTAGTGGGGAACTTTACAAGATCACCCCGGAGGCTGAATATTCCACCGAGGATCTGGACTGGACCGTCGAGACTTCACGCTGCTGCAAGGAGAATGCAGACCCATCCTCCCGTCCGGCTTTCATCAAGACCAAGGAGAATTTGGACGCATACGATGTGGTTTATCTCGGCTTCCCTAACTGGTGGAACGGTGCTCCGAGGATCATCAACACTTTCATCGAGGCTTACGGCCTAAAAGGCAAGACCGTGATTCTCTTCATGACATCTGGTGGCAGTGGAATCCAGAATTCCCTCAAGGTACTCGGTAAGCAATACCCAGAGGTGAATTTCAAGGCCGGCAAACTCCTGAACGGGGCCAGCCAGAAGACCGTTGACGAATGGGTCAAAAGTTTGTAGATGAACGGTTTCATCAGACAAGTGCGATTAGACGATGCCGAGCGCATCGCTTCCATTTACAATAAATACGTTTCAGCGACCACCATCACCTTCGAGACAGAACCAGTCACAACGGAGGAGATGCGTGGCCGCATCAATTCTATTTCCACCGCCTTCCCTTATTTTGTCTTTGAATATGATGGCGTGGTCATCGGTTATTGCTACGCTCATCCTTGGAAGGAGCGGGAAGCATATTCAAAGACCCTTGAGACTACATTCTATCTGCTGTAGAGTACCGTCTGATACTCTAGCTAAATTCGCGTACTTAATCACTTTGCTGTATTTTTGCTCCCGTCATGGTAAGTAAGTACCACAATGGGAGCAAAATATAGTATTATTGCGCCCGTGATGAAAAGCCATTTCACTGCATCGGAAATGCCGAGAGTCTGCTTCACCTTCACCCCTCGATTTTTTTATTTGCTAAACCGAAACAGTTTTTCTAACTTTGTCGAACAAAATGTTTTGCAACTTATTAAACCTTTAAGCAATGAACAGTAAAAACAGTATTCTCCGGGCTTATGCCGCACCAGAGGTCTTGGTTTGCGAAATCGAGGCGTGCCATGTTTTCGCAACAAGTACCGTGGGGGGGTATAAATTCTCTCGAAAATAGATCTTGGGGCGATAGCGAAGACTCTGAGTATTAACCTTTTCTTAATCTAGAAAGACTATATGAATAAGCAATTTTTTACAGCGGCTCTGACCGTTCTGGCAGTGGCTGCATGCAGCAAGGAAAACCTTGAGGAGCAAGGAAAGGAAACTGAGGAAGTTCGTGGGATTGAGGTCAGCGCGAATGTTTCGCAGGCAACAAAGACAACGATTGATGGAGTTAACGTGCTTTGGGCAAAGGGTGACAGAATCGGGTTTGTCGCGGATGGTAATAGCGTAGTTGACGGAAGTTCTTTCTACGCGATAAAGGATGAGTTTGACGGGAAACAGTCAGCAACGATTACGGTGCCTATCAAAGAGGGGGTCGAGGTGACAGATGAGACACAGATTGCTTTCACAGCCTATTATCCTTATTCTGAGACTACCTCAGATGGCACCCAAGTGATCGAGATTGCCGCAGAGCAGGATGGCCAGACAGGGAAATGGGGCCGAATGAGCGCGAAATTCTCAGGAACTAAAGCCGAGTTGGTTAAAAAAGGACTGACATTCACACATGAGTGTGCCTACATTGATTTCCAGTTCAAGTCCTCGGAACTCAATGGATGTCCCGTGACGAAAGTGACGCTGGCTAGCCTTGACGAAGGTAAATACTTCACAGGAAAAACCATCATGGCTGACAAGATTTTGACCGAATCCTATAACTACGTCTCAGTGAGCGACCCAGTTGCTGAACTCAGTACTGAGTGGCAAGGGAAGATCGCGGTTGTGGCTCCGGTGGATCTGTCCGGCACGAAAGTCAGGATCAACATCACTTACACAAAGGACGGTGCGACCTGCACTCTGACTAAGATTATTGATGGCAGCAGCAACCTCCAAGCCGGCCACAAAGTTACGCTCAAGTTGAACCTCGACAAGACTGATTTCAATGTCATTTCTTTTGAGGATTCTAATCTCGGAGAATTGCTGGTGAGCAATTTTGACACAGACAAAGACGGCTTTCTGACGATCGGTGAGGCGGCTGTGGTGACGGATAATCAGATGTCATCTTTTATAAGCAGTACATTGCCTAAAAGCACCAAAATTACATCATTCCATGAATTTCAGCATTTCACAGGATTGGTGAAGACTCCAAATTTCTGGAACAATAAAGTAAAAATAGGAAAGATAACACTTCCTCCTAATATCACTACAATAAGTTACAATAGTTTTAGAGAAACCAACCTCTCTGAAATTAATAGCACGCATGGTGTTGAGACAATAGAAGCATATGCGTTCTACCAATGCAAACAGCTTAAATATATAGACCTCTCATCAGTCACAGCCATCGGACAGAACGCATTTCAAAGCGCCATTAATCTAGAATCTGTCGGTGATACACCGAAACTCAAAAACGTTTATCGTTATGCATTTAGCGGTTGCAGCAATCTCAAAAGCATAAATCTAAGTAATCTCCTGACAGCTGAAGAATACGCGTTTGCCTCCTGCGGTGTGGAAAGCGTAGATTTACGAAATCTCACAAGCGCTGGCAATAATATGTTTGATGGCTGCGGAAAGCTGACTAGTGTCGGTTCACTCAAGAATCTTACCAAAATCTCGGACTATATGTTCAAAGATTGCAGAACCTTACCTATGGTTAGCTACCTCACGGAAAACATCGGAATTTATGCCTTCCAAAACTGCTATGCATTGGAAGTAACCAATGAACAGTTGAAGATAGTCAAGACAATAGAGAATGGTGGGTTCAATAACTGTACAAAGATTGCCGGGGAGATAAGCCTTCCAAATATTGAAAGCATCGGTAGAGCTGCATTTGAATACAGTGGCATCACCTCAATTGACCTGGCAGGAGCACCGATTACAGAAATCGGACAGTATGCATTTAGCAATATGAATGCTCTCAAAAAGATTACAATCTCAGCAAATGTCAGCAAATTGGGGGCGAACATATTCTATAACAGCAAGGAACTGGCAGAAATCCACATGCTGTCAGCCACTCCTGCAACGCTAGACGCCAATACCTTCGCTGATACGTCTGACAACTTCGTAATCTACATTCCGAAAGGCTGCGCAAAGACCTACAAAGCCGCAGAAGGCTGGTCAACCTATGCAGACAGAATTCAAGAAGAGCAATAAATAGCAGAGAGCAATCTGGCTAGCAAAAACAGAGTGAATGCTTTACTCGTAAGGTATTCACTCAGTTTCTTTTAGACTTACAAAGTCGAGCGGAGCAGGAAATGTGTCACAGCTCAACAGATAGGTTCTCGATTCTAACCTGAAAGGTTCCGGACGGGGCATGAACCTCCACCACATCACCGACTTTCCGGCCCATCAAAGCGGCACCAATCGGAGACTTGCAGGAAATCTTGCCTTTCTCAAGGTTCATTTCATGCGGGCTCACAATGGTGTATGTCATCTTGACGTTAGACGACATATTCGTAAATTCCACTTTGCTCAGAAGTGAAACCTGATCCTTTGGCAATGCCGCTGTGTCGATGACTCTTGAATATTCCAGAACCTTCTGAAGGAAGCGTATTCTGCTGATGGTCTTGCCTTGGGCTCTCCTTGCCGCGCGATATTCAAAGTTCTCGCTTAAATCCCCTTGCGCGCGGGCTTCGGAGAGGTCTTCCTTGATGCGTGGATATTCCACATTTATAAGGTTATTAAGTTCCGCTACAATCTGGTCGTAGCGTTCCTTTGACAGATATTCCATGACGTCTCATTAGTTATGCATGGCAAAAGTACAAATTTTGTCCGGTGGAACCACCATTTTGAAGAAATATGTCCTTTAAAATTATTGCCAAAAATTAGATACAATGATATTTGTTATGAAATGTCGCTAAAAATAGCATGTTTGTATTTACTCTATCATTTATAAATATTATATTTGCCTGATATGCGACATAATGTTGACCGATGAGGATATTGACGAAACTGATGCAAGGGCTTCTAAGAGGGATCTCAGCGCTTCCGCTGGGGTTCCACTATGCTTGGGCGGGATTCTTCTCCTGGCTGCTCAGAGATGTCATGCATTACCGTCGGGATGTCGTGATGGTCAACCTTGCCAGATCTTTTCCTAATAAAAAGTACAAAGAACTAAGGAGCATTTCGGATGCATTTTACAAGCATTTCGGGGAGATTTTGGCGGAAGCTATCTGGTTTGGAGGCTGCCGGAACCCTGAAAGGCTCCATAAGAAGCACTTGGTGGAATATACCAACCTTGAGATTGTCGAAGCCGCTTTGGCCGAAAGCCCAGGAGCGGTCGTACTGAACAGCCATTTCGGCAATTGGGAGCTGACCGGAGGCTGCCTGACCTATGACTACCGCCCGGAATCCCAGCGCGGCAAGATAACGGCTAACGACATCATCGCTGTCTATAAGCCGCTCAGCAGCAAGATGTGGGACGAAATAATGCATGCTAACAGATGCGCACCAGTTCTTCGTGAGGGCTACACTGGCTATGTGAGCTCTGTGAATCTCTTGCGTTACGCGATAGAACACCGCTCGGACAAGAAGATTTACATAATACCAGCCGATCAATGCCCTTACAAGAACTCCACCGTCAATGATGTCGTTGACTTCATGCACCAACCGACAAGAACAATGCTAGGAGGTGCGTCAATAGCACATAAGCTGGGTTACAGCGTGTTCTACATGAGTTTGACACCTGTCACCAAAGGCCACTATGAGTGGACTTTCACCAAAATATGTTCTGATGCCTCGACCATGACTCCACATTCGATAATGCAGGAATATTACAACCTCCTTCAAGTCGATTTGGAGAAGCATCCGGAGAATTACCTTTGGAGTCACAAACGATGGAAATGATAAATCTATGAATATGAAAAAAACAGTATCATTGCTTTGCCTCGCAGCGGCTCTGCTGCCAACAAGCGGGATTTCGGCACAAGATCCGATGGGAACCGTCTCGTACGCACTTCCACAGACGACCATTACGATAGAGGTTGAGGCTGTCCGTGAATATTTCTACGCAGGCCCTTATGCCAAGTACGCGCAAAAGTACCTAGGTGTGGATGCGAGGCAGTCCGATCAGACAACTTGCACTATCAATGAGGTCAAAATGACCCCATTCATCGAAGCCGACCAGAACTTCCGGTACTATGTGACACCGGATAAGGCATCGGAATCGTTCCTTGCACTTTCTGCTCAAGGACTTATTGCTGTCAGTGATGGCAATTTCGGAGAAAGTTCCCAATGGCGATTCACGTCAAGATCCGGTGCGGATTTCAATGACAAAGGAATAAGCTCCAATTTGACATCGGAGTCAGCTACCCTTTATAAAGGCGTAAAAGAAGACGCATCATTCAATCGGATTGCCGTCCAGCAGAACATGATTGTTCAGAAATCCTTGGAACAGAGGGCTAAAGAAGCTGCTGACATGATTTTTAACCTTAGGCAGAAAAGAGTTCAGATCGTCACCGGTGACACTGATGCTACTTACAGCGGTGAGGCGATGGGCGCTGCTTTGAAAGAAATCGCTGCCCTTGAAAAGGAGTACATGTCCATGTTTATTGGCTACAGTGATTGCCAGATCCAGAAACTCAAATGCGATGTTGTCCCTGTAAAAGAGAGAAAGTCACAGACTTATGTTGCATTTAGAATCTCTGACGCTGACGGAATAGTTCCACCTGACAACATGGCCGGCAAGCCTTATCTTCTGGAACTCGTCCCACAACCTGTAGGAGAAGCTTCCGGAAAAGCTACCCCGGCTAAGGGCAATGTTGCTGTTTACAGGATTCCAGCCATCTGCACGGTTCGCTTGTCTGATGGAGTTACCTCTCTACTTCAAGACAGAATCGCTGTCTATCAGCTTGGTACGGAAAGTTATTTCCCTCTCGGAAAATGATCATTCACATATTAATAAAATAACGCTATGACAATTAAAGATTTGCAGCCAAAGGCCGTTTGGGAGAACTTCTATGGCCTTACAAGAGTTCCTCGTCCTTCAAAGCATGAAGGCAAGGTTCAGGAGTACCTTCTGAATTGGGGAAAGGAGCATGGTGTCGATGTAAAGAAGGACGACACCGGTAACATCATATTCACTGTTCCAGCGACTCCGGGTTTTGAGAACCGCAAGGGAGTGATTATGCAGGCTCACATGGACATGGTTCCGCAGAAGACAGCTGACACCAAGCATGACTTCCTTACTGATCCGATCGAGACCGAGATAAAAGGGGATTGGGTGACAGCAAAGGGAACTACCCTTGGAGCGGATAACGGCATCGGTGTGGCTCTCGCGCTTTCCGTCCTTCAGGACAAGACTTTGAAGCACGGCCCGCTAGAGGCCCTCATCACCTATGACGAGGAGACCGGAATGACTGGAGCTAATTCCTTGAAGCCTGGAATATTAAAGGGTGACATCCTTCTTAACCTCGACTCTGAGGAGGAAGGTGAGCTTTGCACAGGTTGTGCCGGTGGGGTTGACGGAACCGCTGATTTCGCTTACAGAACCTACAAGACTCCTGAAGGATATGTCGGCTACAAGATCACCGTTAAGGGTCTGAAAGGCGGCCACTCCGGAATGGACATCTCCCTTTTCAGAGGCAATGCCAACAAGATTATATGCCGAATCCTTAAGGCGCTGATTTCTGAATATGAAGTTAAAGTCGCGTCCATCACAGGTGGGTCCCTTCGCAACGCCATTCCGTTCGAGGCTGAGGCTGAAATTCTCGTTCCGTCAGCGGATTCTCGCAATGTCAAGGCTTTGGTGGAGAAGAAGTTCGAAGAGTCTAAGTTCGAGTACCAGTACTCTGATCCAGACATGATTCTCATCTACGAGAAGCAGAACGCTCCAGCTGCCCGCTACATCAGCCCAGTGGTAATAGGCAGGGCTGTCAAGGCTATTCTGGCCTGCCCTCACGGAGTTCAGAGGATGAGTGACACTCTTCCTGGATTGACCGAGACTTCCACCAATATGGCCATTGTCCGCACACAGAAAGGACATCTGACAGTTCATTCTTTGACGCGCAGCTCAATTGACGCAGCTAAGATGTACCTCGCTGACTCGATACGTTATGTCTTTGAACTTGCAGGTGCAAAATATTCAACATCTGGAGCTTACAGTGGCTGGGCTCCGAAACTCGGAACACCGATGATCAAGGTTCTTGAGGATACCTATAAATCACTCTTCGGAAAGGATCTCAAGATCACGGCTACACATGGAGGACTTGAGTGCGCCATCATGGGTGCCAAGTACCCTAACTGGGAGATGGTTTCCATCGGACCGGACATCCTCTATCCTCACTCTCCGGACGAGCGCGTGAACATCGCTTCCGTCGCTGAGACATGGAAGTTCCTCGTAGCGGTGCTTGAGAATATTCCTGAAAAGTAGTTCTCGATTTGAAGCTAATTTGCGAAAGTTGAGATAATTGACTATATTTGCAGTCCTTTTGGGTTGGCATACGTCCCCGAAAGGACTGCAATTTATTTATTATTAAACAATTAAGTCAAATGTTAAAACAGTACGAGACCGTTTTCATCGCAACTCCCGTTTTGTCTGAACAACAGATGAAGGAAGCGGTTGCCAAGTACACAAAGCTGATCGCCGACAATGGTGGCGAGGTAGTGTACGAGGAGGACTGGGGACTCCGTCAGCTGGCTTATCCTATCCAGCACAAGACCTCAGGATTCTATTATCTTATCCAGTTCAAGGCTGAGCCAAGCTTCATCGCCACCCTTGAGACCCAGTATTTCCGTGATGAGAGGATCATCAGGTTCCTTACCGTGGCTCTTGACAAGCACGCCGAGGCTTATGCAGCCAAGAGAAGGGAGAACAGGAACAAGCCTGCCGCTCCTAAGGCCGAGGAGGCACCGGTAGCCGAGGCTCCTGTCGCCGCTGAGGAGAAAACAGAGGAAAACGCTTAATCAAGGAGGAATAAATTATGGCACAGAATGACGCACAGAATGCGGGAATCCGCTATCTCAATCCTCCTACAGTAGAGGTAAGAAAGAAGAAGTACTGCCGTTTCAAGAAGGCAGGCATCAAGTATGTTGATTACAAGGACGCCGAGTTCCTCAAGAAGTTCCTCAACGAGCAGGGTAAGATTCTCCCTCGCCGTATCACCGGTACTTCCCTGAAGTTCCAGAGGAAAGTCGCTCAGGCAGTCAAGAGGGCCCGTTCCCTTGCTCTGCTTCCTTATGTAACTGACCTTCTTAAATAATAGGAGAGCGAGATTATGAAGATCATTTTGAAGAAAGAAGTTGCCAATCTCGGCGAGGCCGGAGATGTGGTAGAGGTAAAGTCAGGTTACGGACGCAACTATCTTATCCCTCAGGGATTCGCTTGTGCCGCTACTCAGTCCGCTCTTAAGCAGCTTGAGGAGACAAAGCGCCAGAGGGCTCACAAGGAGGCTAAACTCGTTGCTGACGCTGAAGCTCTCGCTGCCAAGATTGCAGCTACGCCTGTCACAGTTTCTGTTAAGGTTAGTGAATCTGGTAAGATCTACGGTTCTGTCACCACAGCTCAGATTGAGGAGGCTCTTAAGGCCGCTGGCATCGAGGTTGACAAGAAGAACATCACCCTTGGTGAAATCAAGACCGTTGGTGAGTACGAAGGCACTGTTAAGTGCTACAAGGCTGTAAAGGCTACTGTAAAAGTTACTGTAGTCGCTGAGGCCTAATCCCAAGTCTATTAGCCTTTTGGCTGACAATTTATCAAGAGGCCGCAGATTATCTGCGGCCTCTATTTTGTTCTGTTCTTTGACTGAAAAGTGTTAACTTTGCAGCTATGAAAAGTGTACTGTTCATTTGCCACGGGAACATCTGCCGGAGTCCGATGGCGGAGTTCATAATGAAAGACATGGCGCGAAAGGACGGGATGACCTTGCGTGTCAATTCGGCTGCGGTGTCTTACGAGGAGGAGGGAAACGACATGTACCCTCCAGCCAAGCGCGTACTGCATGAACATCGAGTTCCTTTCGGAAATCACAGTGCTCACAAGGTGACAGATGCGGAAGCCTCTGAGTATGACGTTATAGTCATCATGGATTCCTCGAATAGACGGCTGCTCTCACGGATTCTCACCCCTATGAATATGTCCAAGGTCCACATGATGATGGAATATGCCGGCAGGGACTCGGATGTTTCTGATCCATGGTATACCGGAGACTTCGAGAAGACCTACCGAGACATCACCGAAGGATGCAAGGGACTGTTGGCTTCACTGATGAATGACGAAAGCGGCAAAAATCTATGAATATGTTGAATCAAGAACTTGTACTACAATATGTCGAGGATTTTACGATAATTTGAGGTGACAAATGATACGCACATTACTCTTAATTGGTGGAGGAAGTTTCCTCGGGGGTATCGCGAGATATTTGGTGAAGGTAGGTTGCGGCAAGTTGTTTCCTGCCGCGACACTTCCGCTCGGCACAATGGTGGCCAATATGGCCGGCTGCTTCCTGATCGGCCTGTTCTACGGAATCGCCTCACGTCACACCACATTGTCCCAGGACATGCTGATGTTCCTGACCGTTGGCTTCTGCGGGGGCTTCACCACATTCTCTACATTCATGAACGAGAATATGTCCATGCTTCAGGGAGGAGAACTATTCAATTCCTTGCTCTATGCCGTCTTGAGTCTTGTTCTAGGCTTGATATTCCTTTATCTCGGCAGCATTGCCTCCCGTGTTCTCTGAGAATATATACTGAAAAAAACAGGCTGGCCAGATTCCTGGCCAGCCATATTCATGTATGACGGTTGTCGATTAGAGCTGAGGACCAGCCTTAACGAGAGCTTTGCCCGCCCTGTTTGACTCGTACTTCTTGAAGTTCTTGATGAACCTTGCAGCGAGATCCTTAGCCTTCTCCTCCCACTGTGCTGGATCAGCATAGGTGTCGCGAGGATCAAGGATGTGGGTGTCAACGCCTTCAAGTTTTGTAGGAACTACGAAGTTGAAGTAAGGGATGGTCTTGGTAGGAGCTGAATCGATACTATGATCAAGGATAGCATCGATGATTCCACGTGTGTCACGGATGGAAATTCTCTTGCCGGTTCCGTTCCAGCCAGTGTTGACCAGGTAAGCCTTGGCACCGCTCTTCTTCATCTTCTTCACAAGCTCCTCAGCGTATTTTGTAGGGTGAAGCTCAAGGAATGCCTGTCCGAAGCAAGCTGAGAAGGTAGGAGTAGGCTCTGTAATTCCGCGCTCTGTTCCGGCCAGTTTTGCAGTGAAGCCTGAGAGGAAGTAGTACTTTGTCTGCTCAGGATCAAGGATTGAAACTGGAGGAAGAAC
>CAKUSF010000066.1 GCA_934678915.1 uncultured Bacteroidales bacterium | reverse complement strand
CTGTGGAGCCAGTTGCGCCTGCCCATGGCTATGTGGCGGAACATGCGCTCCGCGGTGTTGTTGTGCATCATGATGCGACCGTCCGTCAGGAACATCCTGAAGGCCTGTTCATCATCCAGAATATATCTCGCCGCGCGTTGGGCAAGCGTGCCGTAACTAGTGTCGCCCCGAATCGCTTTCAGCCGCCTCATTATGGCATCCACTATAGGGAGGCTGTATTTCTGGCGGTACTGGAGGCGCAGCCACACCGGCTTGTCGGTGCATTCACGCTCTATCCGGAACAGCGTTTTGGTCATCTCTATCAATGACCCCATGCGCTTGTCGGATATGTACGCGTACACAAGGTAATGCCTTCCGTGGAACCAGCACGCACTGCGGATGACGCCATATTCAACAAGGCAACTCTCTATTGTGCCATATATCGCTGCACGATCGCCCGTGAAGGCGTTTATCGATGACCCCTCGAAGATGTTTCTAAGCTGGACATCAGCGCTACGGCTTCCTTCCTCGTAAAGCATTACAACTATCCTGCGCTCCGTTGATACGCAGCCGTGGATATATTCAGTGTAGTATTTCTCCTTGCCATCGATCACGCTGCGGACGTCTATCCGCGTCTCATCGTTCTGCACGTAGGTCGACTTCCAGATCTCTTCCAACATCGGTCCCTGGAGCGCCTCGCGCAGTCTGCCCATGACCTTGTGCATCCAGTTGTTCAGCGTCGCCTGCGGGATCTCCGCATGCATCGACTTGAACATTTCCAATATGCGGCTCTCGCTGAGCCCAAGCTCTATCTTTGACACGATTCGACTCACTATTTAAGGCGTTTTTCCAAAGATTCGGCCCTCTTCTTTAGACGCTCTATTTCCATCTCTGACCTTTTGGCACGGCTGCGGTTTTCCTCTATCTTTTCGCGGATTCTCTGGTTCTCAGCGCTAATCTGATCCATGATTCCATCGATCTCACGCTCCAATTCATAGATGCGCGGCAGTTCGCCTTCCTCCAGTTCTCCGGAGTTCAACTTTCCTACAAGATCGGAGAACTCTTCATGCGCGACCTGGAAACGCGCCTTCATCTGTGCCATGTCAAACTTGTCGCTCATATTGCTATCTCTGTCTGTACCGAGGACGACATGAACAGGATCAATGTCTCCCGGCTTATCTTGTGACTCTTTCTGATCTCCATGAATCTCGGCTTCAGGAACCTCCCGTCATCGAACCACTTCTCGTACATCACGAACCCGTTTATGTCGTAGTGCAGTATCTTCACCTTCCGGCAGTCTTTCGAGTAGAAGATGTACGCCTTGTCGTAGTCGTAAGGGTCCTCGCCCATCAGTTCCCGGATTATCCCCACCAGGCCGTTGCGGCCGTTCCTCATGTCCGTGGGGTTCGGGCAGAGATAGTACTGCGTCCTGCTTGTGAAGTTTATCATCACTCTCCCTCCTGTCTTAGGTTTGCCATCAACGAAAGCAATGCGGGCATACTTCCGCCGCTTATCTCAATCTCACCATGCGGCCCAGCAAGAACCATCCGCTGTATCCTCCATTCCTCGGGCTTTTGTCGATTGTCCCTCTCGGATGGCTTTTCTGCGATGTAGCGATCTTCCACCGACAGCGGTATGAAGTGCGATGATGTGCCGGGCAATTGCACCGTCCTTGAATATTCCTTCTGCGCCTTCAGCAGCCACTGGTAGTCCACGCCCTCGTCTAGGCAGTATTTCCTAAGGCTGCGTCTTGCACCCCTTGATCTGTAGTCCGACATCACCTTGTCGTAGTACTCTTTGCTTGTCTCCATTTTCCTTTGCGGTTTTGATTCTCACGCAAAGGTATCGGATCATGGCCGGAAGGCCTTACGGTAAAATGGTAGTTTACGGGCCAAAAATTGACCACTAACTGACATTAAGGCAATTATGACGAAATGCGTGTTTGGGTGGCAATATTTTGTCTGCCAATGACTTATGTGCGATCGTGGTCAACTGCTATATAATCACCAAAATATACGCTTACTAGACAAAGCATCTCACATAATCACGACATGATAAAGTATAATCAGGAATCGTGTCTATGTAACAGCACTGTAACAGATTTTGTTTAAGAGCTTTAAACATATGTTTATCTGAACTCTTAAGTCTTTCGTCTGGTTTTACATAGCATTCATCTGCCGGGCGATAGGTGTCCAAAGTTGTATGCCAATAATTTCCGTTCGTAGGAACATGATGAACAATTAAACGTCCTTTGACCTCTACAGGAGTTCTCTTATTGACAAAAGCACCCACTATACGTGAGTCGCTATCTCCTGCCCACCCTTTTGCCACCTGCTGCACCCGCTCGTCATATTCATCCCTTTCGGTCTGAGTATTAAAGCCTTTATAAAATGGAAATGTCTTTCCATAAATATCATTCACATAAAAACATAGTCCGAAACATAGTTGCTCTTGACTATAGTTGAGTACGGAGAGAAATTCTTTCTTGTCCACTTTTTTACCATCCCAGCGTTCCTTACCATATTCAGTTTCAGGAAGAAAAGGCAAATGTCCCTCCTTATGTGTATCGAATAGTCCTCCAGCAAGATTCATAGACAAATTTGCCATGTTACCACCAAACACGGTGTCCAGCAACTCCATACCACCTTTGTCTGTCTGAACCTGATAATTTTCTATCATACCTTTGACACGCCTCACAACCAACAAGTCCTTATACTTTAAGCGAAGTTTCTCAATATTAAGCTCTTTCTTGAAGTATGGCCTTGGAAGTATTTTAAGCGGATAGCCTTTCTCCCTTTGTCCCATAAAATTAAAATGCAAACGTATTTATATTGGAAACCACTTCATTTATTGGCAACTCATCGGAAACGAGCAATGTACGACCACGATGGATGGAGAAAACCACAGGGGCATCCACATCCTCATCTATAAAACAAGCAATGCTGATTGTAAGACCGGTCTTTAGTTTAAGAACGACATCTATACTTGAGTCTATATCATTGTAATACGAAACAATCTCGTTTGATTCCAACTTGCAAATGGCACTAGCCATCCTAGAAAAATAGTCAGACTTCTCTTTCGGAAATCCTTGACTGTAACGAAAGAACGAACTTTTTAGAGCTTGAAACCGCCGTTGCGTTTCTATAGATGTAAGATCTATCTTCGCGTCATCACTCTTCGCACGCTCGTATACTTCTGAGGAAAGATCGAAATAATTCATAACAGGACCAGACCGATAGGCTTGATCAATTAAAGAAAAAACTGGCAAAGGCAATTTATCACTCGCGGCATCACATGCCATTGCAAACGGGGCAGAAGTTGAAATGGCAAATGCAGTAACTATGCTACTAATATTACTCTGCGACATCATTAACAAGTTTTTCTCTAACTGTTACTATATTAGTGAAAAAGTCCTTGACACCATTGGGGTCAAGCGTAAGTGGAATCTCAGGTATGCTATTCAAGTCAAGTTGAAATAACACAATCTTATGTGTTTGGTTGGTCGTATCGACTTGTTTGATCTGAACGCCATCCGAAATATTGTGCAGAAGATTCATCTGGATTGGCATCTCATTGAAGATAATTTCGCGTTTCAAGAGGAAATTAACATTTATATCCTGCATATATGTGCCATCAATGGACGTATGCTTCAAAATACGATTCCATATAGAATCGGCTCCAGAATCATCCAACTTGATAGCGTAGAGAGGAGCATATGCTATGCGATTAACAGTTATCTTGTCTTGTGTTTGTAATATTTTGGTAAACCATTCAACGCTCTGCTCGCAGAATTTTCGCTCGAAGTCTCCCCCATACGCCACATCCTTCGTCAGTACGATGTCAATTTTTCCTGGCAGGAAAGCTATATTATAGTCTCCTTGCTCAGAATCCTTTTTGAACAGCCTCCATGGGAGGCCATATCTTGGGGTGTTGGGATTTGCTCCCAAAGGAAGCATCTCAGGGGAATTGACATTATAAGCCTTTGCACCAGGCAACAACATCTCACTGAACTTATTGTAGTTCTCTGGAGTGTAACCGACATTGAGTGGTGCAAAGATTGTGCATCGTAATTGGACGACAACCATCTTTTCCTTCATAACTGTTCTTTTTTCAATTTATAAACTGACAGCCAAAACTGTTCTTTATTTCAGCAAAGATACAAATATTATTCCGTTCGCTGAATACTTAATCTTTAACTCATTGCTAAAGTAGTTATGTACACGTTCACTTGTACGCGTCCACTTTTCCGCAAGCTGACGCTTGCCGCTGATTTTCAGCGGTTTCCACCAATGTTACTTTATGGATTATTTTGATTTTTCTGCTATACAGGCAGATAACAAGGCAGGCAGCACGTCAGGTCGTCACCGTCCCTCGCCGTCCGCAGCCGCTCCAAAAGGGATCTCAGATAATCCTCCACGTTACGCTTCATCATCTTGCAGCTCTCGATTACCGAGTACATGAACGCGTTGTGCCTGGCCGATCTCTCGCTTCCGATGTTCCCGGCATTCTTCAGGTTCATCTTTATCCTACGCATCATCTGCTCGCTGAGGTTGTTCGACAGTTCCACATCGCCACACTCAAGTACCCTCTTCATTGCCGGCCATTCTCCTATCGCATATTTAAGGGCCTTCTTCAGCAGTTCTCCGCAGCCCGCGAAGTCCGATTTCCTGAACACCTCCAGACGCTCCTCTATTCTCCTCATTATGTCAGCCGTGTTACCTGGCTTCAACCGTTCGGCAAGTCTCTCCGCCCCCGTCAGTCCACGTTCAGCGCAGTAGTGCTCCACAGAGAACATCCTGCCGAACTCGTCTATGAACCACATAGCCTCCGTCTCGTTCTCGATGATAGCCTCCACAAAGCCCCTCCGGATATGGACCAGGCATGCCGACCTGCGGCCCTTCTTCCTTGCGTCATCCGCCTCGGAACCGTCTGCGGCTTCCTTACTGTCGAATATCTTATAGACCACATACCCGTCTGTCGTATAGAAGCCGAGGAAGCCCTCAAGGAACGGGCGAATCGCCTCCGCTCCGCGGCTTCCGTTCTCATAAAGGAACCACACCAGGTTTACGCTGTTCGCGCGGATGCACCACATGTACCTGTTCATGTAGTGGCGCTCACGCGTCTCATTGTCTGCGCACCCCACAAGCACGCGTGTCTCGTCCAGCATCCATATCCATGACTTGCGGACCTCCGCGCGCCAGCACTCCTCAAGCTTCGACAAGAGCCACTCTATCGCATTGTGGACATGCTCTCCCAGAACACTGGGCGATATGTTCACTCCGCTGTGGCATAGCTTCTGTACCACCTGTTCCAATGGAGTGTGGTACAGATACTTCTCGCACAAGATATTTGCTAGCATGTCTGTTCCGAACATACAGTTCGGCACAGGACGCCTGTCTTCCAACACGTCCGTGGTCTTGTACTCGTCCTCGGTCTTGCTACGGACATGGGCTGCCTCGTACAGATGCTCCTCATAGCGCTCCGGGTAGCGGACCATTATCCGGTACCAGCTCTTCTCCACCTCACCGTTCTTTCCTGTGCGAAAGTACTCCCCATCGGACAGGGTGAAGTATTCATCCAGTCTGTGATACACGACATTCTCGTCAGACATGTACTGCGACGCCTTGCTGTAGTCTACACGCTCCACGGTCACTTCCGCACCGGGGTGTCTGCGTTTCAGCCTCTTCACCAGCTTCTCTGTGTCCATTGTGCTCCCATCGCCAGAAGTCTTTTCAGCATCTTTCGCCTTTTGGCTCTCGGTGTCGACATAGCCCTCCTTTTCGGATTCACGGTTCTCTCCGCGGCCGGAAGGGCCGTCGTCATCCCTGCCACGGCCAGCGTTGCGCTCGGATTTACGTCCGAAGTTCCTACCACGCCAGCTTTTCGCTGAGCGTAGTGCCGCATCGCGCTCTTCCATAAGCTTCGCGATCTGCTCCTCGAAGGCTTTGGTAATCCGGGACACTGCGGTGTCTATTATCTTCTGCTGTTCCGCGCGGAGCGCATCCATCTGATTCTCGTAAAAACGCTTCAGGTCTTCCTTACCCTCGTTCGATATGCGCAGACGCTCCTCTAGTGACCAGACAGTATTGTTCAGAGAGTCTATCTGGTCGCGCAACTGGGCGTTCATGGCGTACGCCGCCTGGAGTTGGATTTCCGCGTTCATATCTTTCTCAAAGGTACTCATTTTCTTCGGAAATTGCAAGGAAAACTATGACTTATTTTATTAATATTCAGACTTTTAGACAAGCTTAGTCAAGGTATTTTATCCGCACATTGCCGCTTACCGAGGCCTCTGTCAACAGAACGAGGTCCGACCAGCTTATTTTGCCAAAACAGCGGCTTTCGTCCATCACGGGCTTGAAGAATCGCCCGTTGTCCAGACGGATCTGCGTCAACTCGTAGCGGTTATGCTCGCGGACCAGGATCTTCTTGATGCGGGGGTTGCTGCCGCTGAACACGTAGATGCTCTTCGCTGTGTTTGGATTCAGTCTCATCTCAGTGCGCACGATACCGCTAAGACCGGATATCCCCTTGCGCAGGTCCACCTTATCACGATACAGATAGATGGAATATTCACTTGACATCGTCACCATGGCGCTCCTATCCCAGTATCTTTCTGACCATTCCGAGCAACTCGTTGATGTCGCCCTCGCCCTGCGACAGCTCCATCCCATTCGTGAAGCGGACACGAACGTCACGGATGCCGAGGGCCCCTTCCGGTGCTCCGTCCACGACCAGCGGAATGAACCCGCCCGGTGACTGGCGCTCGTCAGCCTCCTTGAGGACACTATATTCCTTCTGTCCTCGGCGTGAATACTGCATGAATTTCTCATAGTCATACCCCTCCTCCTCGCAGAACTTCTTCATCGAACGACCGCGGCCATTCTGGTTGTAGTGCTTAAGCGCGAATGCGTAGTTGATTGTTGGATCTTCTTTCATCTTTGACTCCGTTTTTGTTCGGGCCAAAGGTATTCAGACTTCCTCAGAACTCAATGCGGAAAAGTGGACGCGTACGGTCGAAGTAGCTCAGCGCCTGTTTCATGTAGTAGCTTCGTTTCGGGTTCTCCTTCTTTAGCTCCTCGGCCAGCAGGGCTCTCAGTCGTCTTTCTATATCTGAGGTCTCCGCTGACTGGCGCGCCTTGTATATCTGCCGCTCGGTATAGCCTCTAGCTTTGTACCCCCGCTCCAACTCGTACAGTCTCTCTATCAGTTCTATGAACCAGATGGCGGATGCGTCCTTGCCTAGATTGTGGGCTTTCTTGAACTTCACGTACGCATGCGCCATGCAGATCAGGTGGTCAACACCCAGCTTACCGTCAAGGAAGTTGTAGGCAGTATAGCCATCGGTCATTATAGCCCTCACTTCCGCTTCGCCCATGAAGTCCCTAAGCACCTTCCGTCCCCTTGATCCCTCATCGTAGAAGAAGATCACTATCTTCTCCGACTTGTTCACAAGCACCCACATGTACTTCTTGAGGTACTTGTTGAACCTCCTCACCTTGCACCATGTCTCATCGCAGTTCACGATACTGTTCTTCTCCAGTGCTTTGTCCTTCAGCTCCTTTATCAGTCTGTCAAGGTGACGCTTTCCTTTCTTCAGCCAGTTGCGAAGTGTGTTCTTGCAGACGCACATCCCGATGTCTTGGAGCTGGCGCAAAAGGTTTCCGAGCGAGACGCGTTTCACGTAGGTCTCGTAGGCCAAGGCCTGAAGAAGCTCCGGAGAGGCCTTCGTCCCACTGACCGGACGCCTAGACTCCTCGCCCGGCATAGGGATATACATCCAGCGCGCGGACTTCTCACCCGGCAGTTTCACGCGCAGCTTCTCTATCGTCTCCTTTATCAGGACCGTCTCCATCGTATAGAACGTGTCTATACGTCTGTCCTTGATTACCGCACCTTCCGGAAGGCAACTCCGGTTAAACTTATGGTCGGTATTCCTAAGAAGCGTTTTCATCTCCTCAAAGCCGGACAGGTTTAGCAAGCTCATGGTCTTGTACTCCTCCGGCCTGTTCTCAGGGTTGAACGTGCAGCCCGTGGATGAACTGTTCTTTCCGTCTCCGGTGTTGTCTTCCGTAACAGGGTCCTGAGGTGTCCTGCCGTCATATTCATCCTCACCCTGCTGGCGGTCGGCTCCGCCCGGATTATCATTTGAACGATCAGAGTCATCTTTTTTTAACCCTTCCGCTGCGCCACCTGCTTTCTTTGCGTTGTTGCGTCTCCGTCCGTAGCGGTCCTCCTTCGCCTCCTCCAGACGCTCCTCAAGGTCGCTTATCTTCTTGTCCCTCTTCGCCAGAGCCTTGTTCTTATCTCGAATGATGCGGTCCTTCCTTGACAACTCTGATTCATTCTCTGCTATGGTGGATGCATTCTCGGCCAAGGCAGCGTCCTTTTCTGCAATGATGCGATCCTTCTCCTCTAAAGCGCGATCCTTCTCCTCCAAGGCACGAGCCTTTTCGTCCCTGTCATTCTTCACATGCCTCAGCTCTAGGAATATGTTTTCCTTGTTCCTAGAGATAAACGCTATCAAGTGGTTCAGCTGTTCGTCCGTCATGTTCGCACAATAGTCATAGACCTCCGGGGCGGTTTCCAGCATATGCTCGAACTCCAGCAGCTCGTCCTGCGACAGAACCGCCAGTATTCCCTTTTTCACTGCTTCCGCGAACACCATTATCTTTGATTTCTTTTCTTTCTTCAAAGATAGTGATATTCTTTCGGATGTCCAAATTTAACATATTGATTATAAACGCATTAAATAAGTTATATACAACTCCGCGCTTCATTTGGGCGGCAAACACCCCCGGAACGGGAAAACCCCTGTAATCGCTTGTATTGAAGCCCTGAGGGTATATATGAACGACATCAGGGACCATGCGGAGCTAAAGTTCAAAATAATGCATTTTTTATCTTAATCGCAATTTCTTGCGTACCGGACTCTCCAATAAGAGTACAAGATCTTTCCAGTCCATCCTGTAGACAGTCTGCTCTCCGTCATATTCCACTCTCATAAACTCATAGTTCGGTATGAAACGCTTCTCGAACAGCTGGCATGATATCCTGTCATACGAGAAAAGGCGTATCAGCCTCCGATCCCTTGACATCACTATGAACACGTCTCCCGGCTCAGGCTCGCGGCCCAGCTGGTGGCGAATCACCGCCAACACACGGTTGTACTTGCAGCGCATGTCTGTGAAGTTCCGGATGTAGTAGAACTTGTTCATCCCTGTCACGTTCAGCATAGCACCTCCAGCTTTTCAATCAACACCTTCAGTCCAACATAGTCCAGTCCTCTGCGGCTCACCTCTGTCCCGTCTCCGAAACGGATGCTCACCGATATATGCCCGGTCGGACGGGCGGGACGCTCCTGTGTGATTTTATGCGTGGGCTTCCCTGGACCGGAGGTCGCGTCTGTGGCGGACCGGGCCGACTCCGCTTCCGGAGGACACCCGGTGACCTCCACCTCCACGATCTTCTTGCGGATGTTACTGACAAAGTTCTCCATCACCCTATAGGGCACGTTGTTCCTGTCGCAGAACGCTCGCATCGTCATCCCACGCGGCACCCACTCGCTCTGGTACTCGACATAGAACCTCTCCAAGTCTTCGCTGCTGTACATTGCTCTCGTTTTTCCGGCTAAGATAAGGGGATTTTCTGCGGGTCCAAAATTTGACCACTAACAGGCCGTCCTTGAAGTGGTCGAAGTGTACGCGTCCACTTTTCCGCAAGCTGACGCTTGCCGCTGATTTTCAGCGGTTTCTATTTATTTTATAATATGGATTATTTTGATTTTTCTGCTATGCGGGCAGATAACATGGCAGGCAGCACGTCAGGTCGTCACCGTCCCTTGCCGTTCGCAGCCGCTGCAAAAGGGATTTCAGGTAGTCTTCCACGTTACGCTTCATCATCTTGCAACTCTCGATTACCGAGTACATGAAGGCATTGTGTCTGGCCGATCTCTCGCTTCCGATGTTCCCGGCATTCTTCAGGTTCATCTTTATCCTACGCATCATCTGCTCGCTGAGGTTGTTCGACAGTTCCACATCGCCACACTCAAGTACCCTCTTCATTGCCGGCCATTCGCCTATCGCATATTTAAGGGCCTTTTTCAGCAGTTCTCCGCAGCCCGCGAAGTCAGACTTCCTAAACACCTCCAGACGCTCCTCTATTCTCCTCATTATGTCAGCCGTGTTCCCTGGCTTCAACCGTTCGGCAAGTCTCTCTGCCCCCGTCAGTCCACGCTCAGCGCAGTAGTGCTCCACAGAGAACATCCTGCCGAACTCGTCTATGAACCACATAGCCTCCGTCTCATTTTCAATGACCGCCTCCACGAAGACCCTCCGGATATGGACCAGGCATGCCGACCTGCGGCCCTTCCTCCCCGCGCCTTCCGCACGCATCGGCATTCCGCGAGACACTCACTCGCTCTGGTATTCCACATAGAAAAGCTCAATGTCTTCGCTGTTGTACATTGTTCTCGTTTTTTCCGGCTAAGATAAATGGAGTTTTCTGTGGGTCCAAAATTTGACCACTAACCACTAACAATTATAAAAATTGATATCAGACAATAAAGAAAACTCGTGTTCAAGTTCTTTTCTGTTATTGATACCTGTCTTGAAAATCAATGATGCATAAGTCACTGTCCCATCAATAAGACAGTTGGCCTCTAACTTTGACAACTCGTTTCG